>JBJTQD010000921.1:0-15504 GCA_046075445.1 Planctomycetota bacterium | reverse complement strand
ACCGCCTTCCTCCAGCCAGCCAGCCTGATTCCAAGGATAAAGTTCGGCCCGGCCCAAAATCACTGGCACCACGATCGGGAGAAACAGCAGAGCGAGCGGAATCAAGCACATCGCAAAAATTTCAGCGATCCGGCGGACCGTGACGCCCCAAGCAGCCTTGGTCAGGTGCTGGATGATCACAAAGAACAAGCAACCCAGCGAAGTCGAAAGCAGGAAGCTGAAACTCGTCAGGTAAGCGAAACTAAACCGACGATATCCACCTGCCGCCTCGCCGAAGAAGAAGGCCATGCCGATCCCGATGGCAGCCACAAGCAAGCCAAGGGGCACCAGTTTCACGCGGCCAGTGCTGAGCGAAATCAGCGGTGAAGTAATCTGAGCGGGTCGTGTGTTATGCATGGGAACAATGTCTATTCAACGTGTCGTTTGAAAGGGAAACCATCTCGGCGGTTGGCTTTTGACAGTTACTGCTGCGGCGGAGTCGCTCCAGTTGCTGGCTGGATTCCGGTCTCCTGCAAGGCTTTGACATACAGGGTGATTGCCCAGCGGTCCTCGACAGGGATCTGCGATCGATACGGGCCCATCGAGTTGCGACCATTGGAAATCGTGTCGAAGATCCGACCTACCGGCTGAACCTTGACCGCTGGGTCGTGAAGCGACTTGGCGGTTGTCCATTGAGCTTGTCCGGTTGCGGCTAGTGCGAGTGCTCGCTGGTTGACCCGCCCGTTGCCATTGCCGTCGTAGCCGTGGCAAACCGAGCAGTAGATTTCGAATCGCTGCTGGCCGCGCGCCAAAGTCTTCTCGTCGACTTGGAAAGGAGCGGGGAAGCTGTCGACCCAATCAGGCTCACCGGGGTACTGGCCGGTCGCGGGGTCTTGGCCGGCCGGGGCACCATCTTGTGCGTTTGGCCCACGGACCGAAACAAAGGTCTCGGCAGCGGACTGATCCGCCGTCTTAGGGGCCGGAGGCGGAAGCGTTCCCGGCTCGTAGCCGCGGAAGAAGCGGTCGTCTTCCTGCAAATCGCCCCGAGCAATCGTGCCGTTTACGGGAGCACGCATCGCGCGGTCATCTGCGTAGAGATAGACGGGTTCCTTTTCCGTACCGATGTTCGGGCTGACCTGCTGCGGCTTGTACTTGTCCTGCCAATCCATGTCCGGCACGACGTGCAAACGTGGGTGCCGGTTCGTTCCGCCGTAAGAACGGAAGATCATCACCGGTGGCACCAATAACAGGAACAAGCCAACCAATGCGGCGAGCTTGAAAAATTTCGGGATCTCCTGGTCCGTCAGGTCTTCGTCGACGCTCTCAACGGCCGTCGCGCCCCACTCTTCAAATTGTTGCCGCGTCCGATTGGTATCGTACTTGGCATCGTCGGCTTCAATCATCAGGAAAAAGCGATCGTTGGTCGCTCTTTTGAAGCGGGCGATGCGGTGCAGCGGATTGGCGAACCGAGGAAGCTGATTGAAAATCCACATTCCAAAAAACGTGGCAAAGGCGGACGAGAGAATGATCACTTCGAACGTGACCGGGATGCTCGCCGGTGAAAGCTCCAGCGGCTTGCCGCTGATGTAAAACGCATAACCCGGAAAGATCTTGGTCCAGTCCACCGCGTTCGTGTAGTACTGCATGATTAAGGCGATCACGCAGCCTGTCATACCAATCGCCAGCACGAAGAAAGGGAGCTTGGTTCGGCGAATCCCCATCGCCGGGTCGATGCCGTGCACCGGAAAGGGCGAGTAGGCATCAAACTTCTGATAACCAGAATCGCGAGCGCGTTCGCAGGCCGCAACCAGCGATTCCTGGTTGTCAAACTGGGCCAGCAGCCCGATCGTCTTGGACTTCGGTCCGGCCGGCTTGGACGTCTTTGAGTGTGAGTGTGCCATGTTGGTCTTATCAGTCAAACGAATGGAAACAGTCAGGCATCAATCGAATTACAGTCGCGGTCGCCGGCTTAGTGGCTGGTGGCCGGATGAGCCGCATGCTCGTCTCCATGATGGCCATGGTCATCATGCGGAATCACGTTCTTCACTTCCGACATTGCGATCACCGGCAGGTACCGGCAGAACAGCAAAAACAGAGTGAAGAACAAACCAAAGCTGCCGATTAGCATCATCAAGTCGACGTAAGTTGGGCGGTAGTAGAACCAGGAACCCGGAAGGAAGTCGCGGCAGAGGGTCATGAGGATCACAAACCGCTCGAACCACATGCCGATGTTCACGAAGATGCAAACGATCACCATGAACCAGGGAGTCGTGCGGCACCACTTGATCCAGAACAACTGCGGGATGAACACGTTGCAGGTGAACATGATGAAGTAGGCCCAACCGAAGTTACCGAAAGCTCGGTTGTAGAAGGCGAACTGCTCGTTGCCGACGCCGCTGTAAGCCGCGATGAACAGCTCGATCGTGTAGGCCGTGCCGACCATCAAGCCGGTGGCCATGATGATCTTGTTCATGTTCTCAAGGTGGCGAATCGTGATCAGGTTCTCCAAGCCGTACAGCTTGCGGACCGGAACGAGCAGCGTCACCACCATCGCGAAACCGCTGAAGATCGCACCGGCGACGAAGTACGGAGGGAAAATCGTGGTGTGCCAGCCAGGCAGCTGCGAGACGGCGAAGTCGAAGCTGACGACCGTATGCACGCTAAGCACCAGCGGCGTGGCCAGGGCAGCGAGAATCGTGTAAGCCGTTTCATAGCGGTGCCAGTTGCGAGCCGAACCGGTCCAGCCGAGCGAGAGCAATCCGTAAACAAACTGGCCAATCTTTGATTTCGAGCGATCGCGGAAAGTAGCCAAGTCGGGGACCATGCCCATGTACCAGAAGAGCAACGAAGTCGTCGCGTAAGTACCGACCGCGAATACGTCCCAAAGCAACGGGCTGCGGAAGTTCGGCCACATTGCCAAGTGTTCGGTCGGAACCGGGAAGAGCCAGTAGAAGACCCAGATTCGGCCGATGTGAATGCCGGGGAACGTGGCCGCGCAGATAACGGCGAAAATCGTCATCGCTTCGGCGGCTCGGTTGATGCTCGTGCGCCAATGCTGGCGGAAGAGGAACAAAATCGCCGAGATGAGCGTACCGGCGTGGCCGATACCGACCCAGAAAACGAAGTTCACAATGTCGAACGCCCAGTACGTCGGGTTGTTGTTACCCCAGACGCCGACGCCCTTGAAGAACAGGTGTCCAATCAGCGCACCGAAGACCAGCGTCAGCGAAAGGGCGACGCCGAAAATCGGCCACCAAATAGCCGGCTGCTTCTTCTCCCAGACGCCCGCGACCGCATCGGTCACGTCCGCGTAATCCATGCCGCCCAACACGAGGGGAGCTCGGTGCTTGCCGTCTTCAATCGTGTTGTCGAGTGATGTCAGGTCAACCGTGGCCATCGTTATCCAATCTCAAACGTCGAGTAAAAGTTACAGTTGATTTCGTCGATTTGCCGCTCGTGATTAAGCGTGCGGCTTGGCATCCGCAGCAGGCTTCTCGCCCTTCTCCGCACCATGTCCAGCCTCCGCACCATGTCCAGCCAAAGTGTGGCGGTCATCCCAGTCAACCAAGGACGGATGTGGATTGCGAACGCGCGAGAGGTACCGAGTACGCGGGTAGTTGTTCAGCTCTTCGAGCATCACGTAAGCCCGCGGGTTAGCGTGAGCTGCGTGCACGTCGCTCTCAGGATGATTCAAGTCCCCGAACTTAATCGCGCCGGCCGCACAAACGTCTTGGCAAGCGGTCGTGATTTCGTTGGCACCGATCGGCCGCTGCTCGTTCTTTGCCTTGATCTTGGTGGTCGAGATTCGCTGCGTGCAGTAGGTGCACTTCTCCATCACACCGCGGCTGCGGATCGTGACTTCCGGATTCATCATCATGTTCTGAATCGCCCGGTCGCCCGATGAGAGCCGGTCGGCACCCGGATACTTCAAGAACGTCACGGCATCCGAGTAATTCAAGTAGTTGAAGCGACGAACCTTGTAAGGACAGTTGTTACCGCAATAACGAGTGCCGATGCAGCGGTTGTAAACCATGTCGTTCAGCCCCTCGGTCGAGTGGACCGTCGCAGCGACTGGGCAAACCGTCTCGCAAGGCGCGTTCTCGCAGTGGTGACAGGTGACTGGCTGGTGCACAACCATCTTGTCATCGCTTTCAGCCGCTTCCTTGTTGTATAGGTTGCTGCCGAAGTAGGAGTCGACCCGCATCCACTGCATCTGGCGATGTCGCAGAACTTGTTCGCGGCCGACGATCGGGATGTTGTTTTCTGCTTGGCAGGCGATCACGCAGGCCGAGCAACCGGTGCACTTGTTCAGGTCGATCGACATGCCCCAAACGTTTCGCAGGTCTTGGTTTTCCTGCTTGTACTTCTCCCGCACGCCCGGCGTCAGGTCGAAGAGCTTGTGGTGCATGTGGAAGCTCTCGGGCCACTGAGCGGCGTGGCCGTGAGCGTCATCCGACGGCGGGTTGACCGGTTCGAAGCTGGAGTTGATCACCGGCAGGAAGGTTAGCTTCGCAGCACTGGAGTGCTTCTCCCCCTCCGGATGATCATGCTTTTCGTCATGGCTGTGATCATCGTGAGGATGCTTCTGCATGAACTCCTGATAGCTCGCAAAGCTGCCTTCGCGAATCAGGCGGCTGCGGATGCCGTGCTTGTCCATCAACATCCGAGCTTGAATCTCGTCGCGACCGGTGGCGTCGATGGTCCACTTTTCCTGAGTGCAGGCGAGCCGATAGAACGGTCCGCGAGCATTCGTCGTCGCGCCGCCAACCCAGTTCCAGTTGGCCGTGGTGCGGAGCTGGTTGACGTCCGTGCCGGCGCTTTCAACACCCGCCAGTTCGTCGCCGCCAACCTTGCCGGCGGCCGTGCGGCCGTAGCCAAAAGCGAGGCCGATCGTCCCGCGAGCTTGACCCGGTTGGACATGCACTGGCAACGTCACCGTCTTGCCGCCGATTTGGAACTCGACCTTGGTGTCTTGTTTCAGCCCAAAAGCATCAGCCGTCTCGGGGCTGACCAGAGCTGCGTTTTCCCAAGTCAGCTTGGTGTTGAAGTCAGGCAGTTCCTGCAGCCAAGCATTGTTGGCGAAGCGTCCGTCGTAAACAGACAAGCTCGGAGTGAAGACCACTTCCATTTGCTTGCCATCCCACTTCGAACCCCAAGCCCCGTCGTTGGCAGGGTATTCGACATTGCCCAGCGTCACAGCAACTGGCTTGGCTGCCGTTCCGGCCACGAAGCCGTCGTGCACAGCGCGGTTCCAAGCGGCTTGGAAGTCGCCCTGCAGAGCGGGCTTGGCCGTCTCTTGAACCAAACTCAATCCATCGGCTGCTTTGCCGGTCAATAGTTCGGACAGCAATTCGATTTCGCTCTTGCCACCAAACAGCGGCGCGATCAGCGGCTGCGAGAGGCAGTGGCTGCCATCGACCGATTGACCATCACCCCACGACTCCAGTGGGTGAGCGACGTTGTAGAGCCAATTGCAGAGCAGGCTCGTCTCATTGCGATGCAGCGTGCAGTGAATCGTCGTACCGATCGAGCTGATCGTCTTGCCGATATCGAGGTCGGCCGGAGCATCAAATACCGGGTTGCCACCGAGAATCAGCAGCGTCTTGATGCCGCTGCTTTGAGCAGCCAGTTGCTTGAGGCTTTCGACGCCGCTGGGCCGATCGGCATCCAGCGGCTGAGTGAATTCGATCGTCGCGCCGAGGTTGCCGAGCTCTTGATTCAGCTTCCAAGCAGCCGCGTGGACTTCGGCCGGCTGCGACTCGCCTACCAGGATAATTCCTGAACCGGCGTTGTCGCGGAGGTCCTGAGCCATCGCGGCGAGGAGCTTTTCACGGTACGGCAACTTGCTGTCGACAGCGTCGCCCGCCTTGCGAACAGCAACGGCAGCAGCGAGCGCACCGAGGAAGCTGGCGATCTTGCTGCTCGGTAGCGACATCCGGTGGTCGGCGCATCCGCCAGTGATCGAGTTGGCCGCCTCGACAACGTAGAGCCGGCTCATCACGCCGTGGTCCGCATCGCGACCGGCAGCAAACTTCTTGTTGTTGCGAATGACAGCAGGGTCGATCTTCAGCGGGTCGGCTTCGAGGCAGACGATGACCTTCGCCTTGTCAAAGTGATACTGCGGACGCAGGCTCTGACCGAACGCCAGCTTGGTGCCGGCGCGGCTATTGTCATCGTTGATCGGAGTAAAGGTAAACCACTTGCCACCGCGGGCTTCGAAGTCGCCCTTCAGTTTGGCCAGCGTCGGCGAAGCGTTGGGCTCGGCCAGCACGGCAACCGAAGAGAGGTCTTGGCTGAACAGCCCACTGGCGGCGCCAAAGAAAGCGGTCCATTGGGAGTCGCTGAATACGTCGTTGTCCCGCATCTGCGGACTGCGCAGCCGCTCGGGGCAATAGAGTTCCAAGATCCGGGCCTGCGTGAAAGTGTCCGAGGCACCCAGCGAATCGGGGTGCAGCTTGTTGCCGTCCAGCTTGATCGGGCGGCCGTCGTAGCTGGTCGCCTCAAGCGGATGAGCAACGCCAGCGAAGTTGAGGCTGGTCGCGTACTTGACCGGGATCCCTGGGATCCGATTCTGCGGCCGGAATGCGTAAGGCGCAATCTTCTCTTCTTGGTAGCGGCAACCAGTGGTTGCGGCTCCAAGCGCCAGCGATGCGCCCATCAGCTGCAGCCAACGCCGCCGCGACAGCCCATCATCCAGACCTTCCAGCGCAGCGCCGAATTCGGCATCCAACGCACCCGACGCTACCCCTTCCGGAGTTCGCGAATCGGCGTGGAATTGCTCCAGCTGCTGATACTCGTTAGACGCAGCAGCTTCGGCAGCTGCGTGTATGGTTTTTGAATCGATATGGTTCATCGGTGACAGGTGGAACAGCTAACGTTCGGGTTGATTTTCAATTTTTCAGCCCACTGCTTGCCATACTCCTCTGGATTTTCAGGTTTGAAATCCAAAGCAGTGACGAGTTGCGGGTCGCGAATGTTGGGAGCCGGATTGCGGTGGCAATCCAAGCACCACTTCATGGACAAAGGCTCAACTTGAGTCACGACTTCCATCGTGTCGATGCGGCCGTGGCAAGAAACACAGCTCACACCGCGGTTGATGTGGGCGCTGTGATTGAAGTAGACAAAGTCAGGAACGTCGTGAACTTTTTCCCAGAGCACCGGGTTCTTCGTTTCAAGACTGACGCGGACCGGTTCCAGCAGCGGGCTGTCGCCTTTGACAATCCCCAGCGTCGCGCCTTCCTTAACCCGATTGCCACCGTGGCAGTTGCCGCAAGTCGCAGTCGCGGGGATCGCAGCGAAGCCAGCCTTCTCAACCGTGTTGTGGCAGTAGCGGCAGTCGAGCTTCAGCTGACCCGCATGAATCCGGTGACTAAAGGGAACCGGCTGCTTGGGCTGGTGACCAACGTTGATGATCTCTGGATGAATGGCGCCGAAGAGGCAGGTGGCCAAGTAACCGGCCACCGCCAAACCACCAGTAATCGTGAGCAACGTGAACTTATTTACCCAGTTTGGGAAGACAAAATTTTGCATGGAATGCTTCTCAGCGCAGAACTCACGCGAGGGTCGAAATGTGACCGCTCAGTGGTCCGCGATTCCTTGAGGTTCGATTGCCTTAACTGAAGTCGAAGGGCGACGCGAGGAGTCCCTGCCCGAACCAAAACCGTTTCGGACAGTGCGCAGAATCCCCGCGACCTTATACAAAGTCGAAGAGTTTACCGTAGCAAAAACAGCTGAGTCTACGTGTTAAACCGTCACACCCCTGCCAAGAGGGGGGATATTTAAGGCCGGGGGTTCGGGGGTCGCTGGCGAGCTGAGGGGCTTGCGCGGTTTGATTCGCTCAATCCGTTCAGCTCACCGCAAAAATTGGCAGTGCCGGGACTAGCATCAGGCTTACCGCTAGCAACCACTCTCTTTTCGTTTAGCCCGCAGGCGTAGCCTGTTTTTCGTTTAGCCCGTAGCAGTAGCCCAAAGCCTTCCGGCTTTGGCGCAGGCGAGGCGAAGCGCAATCGCGGATGGCTTTTCGAGCGGCCAAAGCAAACGCGAACCCCCAGCAGTCCAGCTTCCTCGAATCGTCAGCTCTAAGTTCGGTTCTCGACGTTTGCCGCTGCGGGGCTGCAACCAAATCCCCGCTGGGCAACTGCGTCCAGCAAAACAGCCAGCAAACGCGGGAGCAACTTCTCAGTTGACCCAAACCGCGAAGCCGAAAAACTGCCCTTCGAAAACTTGGGTCATTCTCGTCCAAGCTTGGGGGGTAGAAAGCGGGCCGTCCTCCAGAAACGATTCGACCCCCGTCCCTTGAATCCAGAGGATCAGGTCGAACTCTTTTGGCTCGTAAAAAACTTTTTTTAGATTCACGCCCCTGCCCCGTTCGGGGAGTCCCTGTTCGCCTCCGCCAAATCCCAGCAGCCAGCCAGGATTATCTCGCCAGTAAGGAACCAGCTTTTCTCCTTTGAGAATTCGTTCAATCTCGTCCAGCACTGCGCTCCACCCGGTCACCATCTCGCGCGGCACGGCGACTTGCAGCACGCCTTTTTGATCGGGGTTGGGAATCCATTCATTGCGATCGTCTTTTTCTGCAAGTGCTCGCTCCCAGCAAAGCCGACTCTCGCGAATCATACCGAGCAAGTGTTCATGCGCGGCCCGCATTCGCTCGGGCGAAGTGACTGGGAAACGAATCAAGTGGATCGCTGCGATCAGGTCGGAGATCTCTTGCGGGTCGAATTCACCCACGCGCCCCGGAGTCTTGGGAGCCTGAAACGGAGTTTGAATATTTGGGAAAACCAGTTGCCCGCAGCGCTCGAAAAGTTGCCGTTCATCGTGAGCGAGGATCACATCGCAGACCGCTTGGAGGAAATGGCAGTAACCTCGCAGCCAGTGCACATCCGCGCCATCGACGCCGAGCGAAAACGCTTCGCCTTCAGCTTGCTCGATTTGTGGGCTAACCACCCGCATCAGCCGCCAGAGCGTTTCCTCGTCGGCCATCGCGCCATCGCCGTTGAGATCCAGTCGCACGCGGCCGAGATAGAGCGGCAAGTAGACATCGCTGGTATTGACCTGGGCCAGAGTTTCTTCCGCCGCGTGCAGTCGTTTTTGAAACTGCTCGACCACGTCTCGCAGCTCCTCGTAGGAAACCTGATCGGGCTTGGGATTCTCGGGCACTGGGAGTCGTACCAGCAGCAAGTCCTCCGTTAGGGAGTTATTGAACACGCCAAAGCGATAGTTCGCGTTACCGAGGAACTCGAGCGATTGAAGAAATTCCGTTAGCCCCAGCGCCAGCCGCGCCGTGTGATCGCCCGGTTGCTTGCCGACCGCCTCACGAAAATGACTCGCCGCGGCAACGAGTTTGCCTTGGCTGAGCAGTTCATCCAGCTTTTGCGCGTGCTGATCCGGAGACGTCTGCGCGAGGAGCGGCGGTGTCGCAGCGATCACGAGGTAAAGCGAAAAACACGCGACGACCAACCCGCGACTGCGGCACATAGGCACACCTTTTGAGAAGGAATCCAACCAAGCGTGAACACTCAGGAATAAGAGCAGAGCAGCAAACACAGTGCCAGACGGCGAGAGAAGTAGGGTGGGTCGCAACCACGTGGGTAGCTCGCGAGTAATTGAGAACCGAGGCCGCGGTGCGCACCCACCAGAGCAGTGCAGGTCGACCGAGAACGCTCATGCACGGTTCAAAACCGCACGTATCGTTGGCGTGGAGCGCACTTGCACCGCGCCTCGCCTGCGCCAAAGCCTGGCGGCTTTGGGCTTCGGCTACGGGCTAAACGGGGTTAAACGAAGAGAAGGCTGCGCCTGCGGGCTAAACGAAAAACAGGCTGCGCCTGCGGGAAGAACGAAGAATGCGGGCTAGAGGGAAAATCAGAATTTCGCATTCCGCATTTCTACTTGCCACCCAGCTTACTTCGGCCCGGTTGCGAGGCCGATCTCTATGGGGAGATCGACCGCGACACTGGCGGCGGTCTGGCCTGTGGGGGTGTTGTCCGGAGTCGGCAGTCCACCCGGAACACTCGGCCGGCCCCAAGCACCGGCATCGCGGACTTCAGCCGAATCCTGCTGCTCTTCGTACTCTTCATCCGACTCGCGATGCGGCGGGAAGACTTGAGCCAGCATGTAATAGAGCGTCGGGATCAGGAACAAGCCGACAATCGTACTCGCCGCCAGTCCAAACACGAGGCTGACGCCCATCGGCACCAGCACCTGAGCTTGAAGCGACCTGTTGGAAACCAGCGGCACGATTCCGATGATCGCGGTCAGCGTGTTCAAGGCCATCGGGCGAATCCGGCGACGACCCGCTTCGACGATCGACTCAATTAGCGGCTCGTCGGGGAATTCCTTCAGCCGCAAGTCGATAAAGTCGAGCAGGACGATCGAGTCGTTGACCACCATCCCCGTCAACGCGACGATCCCGAAGAAGCTGAACAGCGTCAACTCCAGGCCCATCGCCCAGTGACCCCAGAAAGCTCCTGAGATCGCAAACGGGATGATAATCAGAATGATGAATGGTTCCAACAGCGACTTCATCTGGAACACCAGCATCAGATACATCGTGAAGATGGCGAGCACGGCACCCACGCCGAGGCTCATCATCGACTCGGCGTTTTGCTGTCGCTGGCCTTCCCACTTCACACTCACGCCAGGGTACTTTGCCAGGATGCCCGGCATATCGCTCTGCTCGAAGTTATTCAGCATTTCAGTTGCATTGCCGCCCGGTCGCACATCACCCGAAATGGTGATCGCCCGCTTCTGGTCGATGCGATTGATGCTTTGATATCCGCGCTGAATGCTGACCTCGGCCAATTCAACGATCGGTCGTTCAACCCCGTCGTTGCCTCTAACTCGGATGCTATCCAGAGTCGCGAGGTTCTCGCGCTCTTCCCGCGGATAGCGAACCATCAACTTGACTTCGTGCCGCCCGCGCTGCAGACGCTGGACTTCTTGACCGTAGAACGAAGCGCGCAGCGTTTCGGCCAAGTCAGCTGTCGTGACGCCCATGCCTTGGGCGCGATCGTTAACGCGAATGATGTACTCCCACTTACCCTCGAACAGGTCGTCTGCAATGTCTTTGGCGTCGGCGTAGCTGCTGAGCTTTTGCTTGACTTCTTCACTCGCCGCCTTGAGTTGCGGCCAGTTTTCACTATTGGCCAGCAGGCGGAATTCGATCTGTTTTCCACCGGGCC
This sequence comes from Planctomycetota bacterium, assembly GCA_046075445.1. Lineage (GTDB taxonomy): Bacteria > Planctomycetota > Planctomycetia > Pirellulales > Pirellulaceae > BJ22. The sequence goes on along the minus strand of JBJTQD010000921.1, from coordinate 4,345 downwards.
CCATCGAGGCCGCATTGAATTTGACTTCTTCCGCACCGACGATGGTTCCCGTCTTTTCTCGCCAAAGATTGATCACATCCTTGCTGTGCATCTTGCGATGGTCGGCTCCGACCAATTCTACGATCACCGTGCCGGCGAATTCTCCTGACCCGCGTTCATTAGGTCCGTTGCTGAAGCCGCCGCCGCTGCCGATTAATTCGTGCACGACTTTGGCCAGAGGATAGCCCTCCTCCGAATTCTCATCGCTGACGGCTCGCATCGCTGCACCCATTTGCCGAACGGCCGCGTCAGTCACCTCAATCGGCGTTCCATCGGGGAAAGTTACCGAGGCAGTAATCGTTCGCGAGTCGAGCGACGGGAACAGCGTCTGCTTGACCATACCGGCTTGGGATGCGGTCCACGTAACAATCAGCAGCATGACGGCGACGGCGAGAACCAGCGGGATATTGCGGACCGCCAATCGCACTGAGGGGAGATACAGCTTCTCGACGAGGAAATTGACCAGCTTGTCAGCATAAATATTGACCCAGTCGAACAACCGCTTGAGCAGCCGGAAGCCGCTGAACCAACTCTGCAGGAACTGTTCGCCAAGCCAAGCCGCGCCCCAAATCACCCAACCAAACAGCGCGAAATGCAGAAAGTGCCAACTGGAAACCCGGTCTCGCAGTCGTTGCATCGTTCCGATCATTTCGGGCAACATTCGGTCGTGACCGAGGTGGCAAGCGAGAATCGTCAAGCCTTCCGCCAGCGAGATCAGCAACATCGCGATCACGGTCAGTGGCATACAGGCGATGAACTTCCCCATCACGCCGCTGACAAAGAACAGCGGTACGAAGGCGATACAGGTACAAAGTACACCCGTCGTGACGCTGCCCGCAACTTCGGTCGTTGCTTCGATCGCCGATTTGAGAACGCTATGCCCTTGGCTGCGGTAAGTGTGGAAGTTTTCGCTGATCACGATCGCATCGTCGACCAAAATCCCCAACGCCATCAAGAAGGCAAACAGCGAGAGCATGTTCAGCGTCTCGCCGGCGAAATACAGCACGCCGCAAGTCGCCATGATCGCAAACGGAATTCCGAGCGCTACCCAAAGGGCGAGCCGGAACTCGAGGAAGATCGCCAGCACCAAGATCACCAGAATCAAACCCTGCAAGCCGTCCTCGACCAGTAAGTCGATTCGCTCGCGGACGTCGACTGAGGTGTCGTACATCGTCGTCAATGTGTAGCCCGGAGGGCATGGCTTGCTGGCCACGTAAGCTTTCACTTCATCGACGATCTTCAGCAAGTCTTCTGTGCTGGAGCGATCGACGCTGACCACTTGAGCCAGTTTGCCGTTTAGTCGCTGGTACGATTTGGTGTCTTCAAAGCCATCATTCACGACGCCGAGATCGCCAACCGTGAGCAGCGTACCGTCTTCGCGAGCCACCAGCGGCAGTTGGGCAATTTCCGATCCCGTGACGCGCTTGTTCCGTCCACGAATCAGCATCGACTGGCCAGAGGCCTGAATCCGGCCACCTGGAATCTCGACGTTCTCGCGGCGAATCCGGTCAGCCACTTTTTGCAGGGTCAGCCCATACTTGCGGAGCGTATCCTCGGAGATCTCCACATCGATCTGGTAAGGGCGTTCACCGAGGATGGTCGACTGCGAAACGGTTTTCAGCTGCAGCAAGTCGTCGCGAATCTCTTCAGCGAAATTGCGAAGGGTCAGGTCGGCATCGACTGCGTCGGATTTGTCCGAGAGAATGCCGACGCGAATCGCTGAGTTGCGGAACGTAATCTGCTGAATCAACGGGTCTTCGGCGAGCACGGGGAAGCTGGGAATGCGATCGACTGCACTGCGGACATCGGCCAGCACCTTCTGCACGTCGGCGCTCGCTTCCATTTCGAGGACAACCGAACCGGCGCTTTCACGGGCCGTCGAAGTGACGTTCTTGATCCCTTCGATCGATCGAATCGCAGCTTCCACCTTTTGGCAGATCGCTTCCTCTACTTCCTCGGGGCTGGCTCCCGGATAGGGCACTGTCACTAAAGCGATTTCCAGCTGAAACGCCGGAAAGACTTCCCGGCGGAGCATCAGCAGCGATACCGCTCCGACGAGGAACGCGGCGATCAGAATCAGGTTCATGGCCGCGTGATTGTGCACGGCCCAGCGAATCATCGAACGCATCATTACAAATTCTCGGTATCTATTTCGGCGAGCGGTCGGCTCGCATGATATTTAAAACTAAGGCTTGCCCGCAGATGTCGATTCCTTCGTCGCCTGCTCCTGCAGGGCCATGCCGTCTTCGGCCACAGCCAGCGGAGAGGTCACGACCTTATCACCGGGCTGAATCCCTTCGGCTTCGACATGCAAGAGCACGCGGTCCTTCATCCGGCGAGCGATTTTTACTGGTTGAATCTTCAGCTTTCCATCCCGCATCAACCAGCAACTTCCGCCGCTGCGAACGGCGTTGGCAGGAACCGTCACGAGAGCTTCCTTGGGGTCGACGGAAATTCGAACCGAAACAAACATCCCGGTTGCCAAAGGTGGCGGAACGATATCGCTGGCCGGCTGGCCAGCCATCGTGAAGACTTCGGACTTGAGCGGGTTGCTGACCGTCACACGGCAGGGAATCGTACGAGTCGAAAGGTCCATGCCCGTGCCGCCAAAACGCGAGACCGTCCCTTGCCAGCGGCAAAGCCGATCATGGAAAGGAAACTCGACCACGACTGGAATCGGGGGCACGTCGTAAACTTTGCCCGGCTGCAGTGAACTGCCGACGATTTCTTCCGGAGCCCGCGCTTTCCAGAGCCAGAATAAATCGCTCAGTTCCAGCTGGCAGCCAACTTCGGCCGTGTTCACATCGTTGATGATCGCGACGACCTTGCCGCTTTGGACGTAGCTGCCTTCCTCGCAGTCATCGGTCACGACGACGCAATCGACAGGAGCAATGATCTTGGTCCGAGCCAGGTTGCGCTCGGCTTGTTCACGAGCGAGCCTCTGCAGTTCCAGTGCCGCTTCGGCTCGAGCCTTCCGCGCGTCGAGTGCCTTGATTTGGTTCTTTAGGTTCTGAACTGCAAGCTGAGCCGCGACTTCGGTTCGCAGCGACTGCTCCATTTCCTGTTCCGAAGCAGCGTTGTTTGCTCTCAGTGAGCGCACGCGTGCCGCTTCATTGCGAGCAAAGGTGAGGTCCTGCTCGGCTAGTGAAACTTGCTCTTCCGCGTTCTCGCGATCGACTTTCCATTCGGTCAGCGAGTTCTCGGCTTGCAATAACTCTTGCTTGATTCGGTTGAGCGCCGACTCGTAATCAGAGGAGTCGATTTCGTAGAGGACTTCGCCAGCTCCGACGTACTTGCCGTCGTTGCAATTGGGGTTCTTGTACTTCACCCGGCCGCTGACTTCCGAGGCGATGCTGATGTGACGATGGGGCTGAGCCACTCCGTCGACGGCGATCTGAATCGGGTCGGCGAAGGTGGTCGCTTCCATCGTGTTCACCGCGACCGCAGGCGGCGCAGGCGGAGCAGCCGTCTCACTCTTGGGCGGTTTACCCCAAAGCAACAAGCCGGCAATCGCCGCGCCTACAATCGCGATCGGGACAATCGCTCGGGTAAAGTCTTCTAAAATGGTCGGTTGATTGCTCATACCAGCTCGTCAGTGTTGTTGCTTCTGGGAAAGGCGGCTCGGCCACCCGAATCAGGGCTTGAGATGTGCGTACAAATGGGAGCGAGCTAGACCAGCCAGCCCCAGCGGCGGATCGCTCAAAACGTGCTCCCCAAACAGTTCAAAAACCTGCGAAAAGTCGGAAAGCCAACCTCTAAGTATCGTTGGCTATGGCTGGAGCTCAAAGCCCAATCTCCATCCAATCCTTGGTTTGGAACTGCTGGGAATCGAGAATCCACCAAGAGACACATCAGCAGGGTCAGTTAACCGCTTAAAACAATTGTTTTCAACCAACTTGGCGGAAGCCGGCGCGAACCAGACTGCTTCCTTTGCACCGCTTGGGACCGGTCGCTTTGGGTATTCGAGACTTAAACCCACAGGAAACTAAACCAGCCACCGCCTAGGAATGTTTCGATTTCAGCCGTTTTTAGCCGCAAATACCGAGTTTGGCCGAATTAACGGACCGATAAGTCAGTATATTAAACGGCCGTTTAAAGTCAAGTTTTCGGAGGTATTGCGCGGGCGAGGCGCAGCGTTAGTGCGCCCGGGCTCCTCCTCTCCTCGTCAGCCGGATCTTCGCTCTAGCCACCGGCTCAGAGACGCGAGTGCGGGTAGGGTGGGTCGCAACCGCGCGGTTGACATTCCATCAATAAGAATTCAACCGCGGTGCGCACCCGCCGCTGCGCGAGAAAGTAGTAGCGAGAA
>JBJTQD010000920.1:0-1596 GCA_046075445.1 Planctomycetota bacterium | reverse complement strand
GTTGAGCAGGCTTTCGCCGAGCCTCAGCGTCTTACGTGATTCTCTCAGCCTTAAAAGCCGCCGCCCGTCTGCCTAGGCTTGCAGCAGCTTGATCACTTCACCGGGTTGCGGGAAGCGGCCGAGTTGCACTTTCGAGAAGATCAGATTCCCGTCGTTGTAAACTTCGAAGATGCCGCCTGATTTCTTGACTAGCTCGGCATCGACACCCAATTTCGACTTCAATTCTTCCGCCAAACTGGCGGCTTTGGGATAGTAGTTTCACATCCCGCAGTATTCGATTTTGATTTGCATAAGTGGGGTTCCTGAAAGTGAGTCTGCCCGGACTGGCAGAAGCGAAGCAAATTATTGGCAATCGCGAGTGCGATTCAAGGGGTTGAACTTCGGATTCGCGGGGCTCAGTTTGCCATGACTTCTTCGCTGCGGGTGATTCGGAAGCCGAGGTCTTCGACCATGCGGTAATCCTCTTCGGGAGCTTGGCCTTTGGTCGTCAGGTAATCGCCGACGAAGATGGAGTTTGCTGCATAAAGGCCGAGTGGCTGAAGAGATCGCAAATGGATTTCACGTCCGCCGGCGATGCGCAGTTCGCTCTTGGGGTTTACAAAGCGGAACATGGCGAGGGCTTTGAGGCAGCCGAGCGGTGTCAGCTTGCCTTCGTTGGAAAGCGGCGTCCCTTCGATCGGATTGAGGAAGTTCAGCGGAATCGATTCGACCGAGAGTTCGCGGAGCGAGAAGGCCATATCGACGATGTCGGCGGGAGCTTCGCCCATGCCGATAATGCCGCCGCTGCAGAGCTGCATGCCGGCGTTGCGGACAGCTTGAAGAGTCGCAACGCGGTCGGCGTAAGTGTGGGTTGAGCAGATTTTAGAATAGAAGTTGTCGCTGGTATTCAGGTTGTGGTTCACCTTGTCGACACCGGCGGCTTTGAGGCGAGCGGCTTGTTCTGGGGTCAGCAGGCCGAGGCAGGCGCAGATATTGAGCCCGTACTTCTGTTTGATCTCGGGGACGATCGTCTCGACCGCTTTCATTTCGCGTTCGTTGGGACCGCGAGCGGAAATGACGAGGCAGTAGGTTTTGGATTGTCTTTCTGCGGCGACTCGCGCGCCGTCGAGCAGCTTTTCTCGATTGAGAATGTTGTAGCGAGGAATCTCTGCTTCAGAGACTTTGGACTGCGAGCAGTAGTGGCAATCCTCGGGGCAGAGTCCGCTCTTGGCGTTCATCAAGAAGTAGAGTTGGACGGTGTTGCCGAAATACTCGCGCCGGATTCGGTAGGCACCGGCCAAAAGATTCAGGATTTCTTCGTCCGGGGTTTGCAGAATTTCGATCGCTTGTTGTCGGTCGATGGCTTGGCCTTGGACGATGGATTCAGCCAGTTCCAGCCAGGTGCTTGAGGAAGTCGTGAGCATGATTGAGCCTGAAATAAAGTAAGGACGGACGGGCTGGTCGCATTGAGAGAGGTTAAAGGCTCTCCCATTGAATGGGGACCGTCGCGATTTTTTTCTGAGATCGTTTGTGCGGATGCACGGTTTGGCCGGGGGCGTTACCCAGCCAAGAGGATCGCCATTGTAATTGAGCGGCCAGCTTGTCGGAACCGCTTAG
>JBJTQD010000919.1:0-5049 GCA_046075445.1 Planctomycetota bacterium | reverse complement strand
GTTGATTGTCGTCAGCAAGTTGCCATCGCCATCGAAGACGTCCGCAGTCAGTCCCGGCGTGATTCCGATTGTCCCAGCGCCATTGACTACGACCTGAAGTTCTTCATTGTCAGTTCCCGTAAATTCTCCGGAGAGTCGCGGGACGGAGGTTCCCGTAAACGAAGTCAGGTCGGGAACGGTCTCAAGTCGCCCAGTGAAATCGAACTTGAATCCTGGGTCCGAGAGGATTCTCAATTCACCTGTATTGGGATCGACTACGCCTTGTAGGTTGGGAACTGAATTCAAAGCGGCCGCGAAATCGTTGAGTGAGTCAGTGGCTGGGTCGAGCGTGATTTTGGTGGTGCGGCGCTCGCCCGTCGAATTGGTCACCGTCACAAACAGATCGCCTGCAGCGATCTCGAACGGTAAACCAGCGTCTTCAAGCGGAATTGCCGGGTCAGTCACTCGATTGGAGGCAACCAGCAGATTGAAGGGGCCCGCCGATCCAATTCCTTGAGAGTGCACTTGATTGAAGTTTCGGATGACATCACTGGCCAGTGTCCGCATCCGCGTTTCATATTCAGGGATCGTGTTGTTGAAGGTGTCGACAATCGCCGCGAGCCGGCCGCTGCGCGGCGTGAGGGCTCGGCCTTGAGAGCCAATCTGAAGTTGTAATTTCCCCTCCGCCGTCGTCGTGACTTCAATCGTAGGAGCCTCGTCACCCAGAGAGAGCGACCCCCCTGCCATGGAGAGCCCAAAGCCACCTTGGACGAACTCATTCCGAGTCACATCGATGAGCTCAGCCACTTCGTTAATCAATCGATCGCGCTGGTCGATCAAATCATTGGGAGGCTGTTTGCCAATTCGATCCTGAATCCGAAGCTGGAGTTCAGCCAAGTCTGCAAGTTTGCGATTCAGGTTGCCTACCTCTTGCTCTAATTCTTGGCGGGCCTGAACCTTCATGTCCGACAACTGGTCGCTCACTTGCTTGAACTGACCTGCCAGTCCTTGGCCTACGTTTAAGACCACATTTCGCTGAGCCGCCTGCTGAGGGTCTGTCGAGAGTTTGGCGATTTCGCCAAACAGTCCATTGAACCTGTCGTTCAGAGAGCCGGGCTTGTTGGAGAAGAGGAACTCCATCCGTTGGTCATAGGAGAGTTGGTGATTAATCGATGCTAGATCTCCGATCGATTGGGTCAGGCTGGTCTCCAGGGTCTTGTTGCGAACCATCGAAACGATATCGATCAGCGACCCACCGCCGAGAAAACGGCCGGAAGTGCTCAGCTCTTTGCGATTTACCATCTGGATTTCACGGCGGTGAAATCCGGGCGTGTTCGCATTGGCGATGTTATTAGCTGTTTGATCGATCGCGTATTGCGATGAGATCAGGCCAGTTAAAGCAGTTGCGAAAAATTGCATCTTGGAGTCTCCGGCTTGAGGCGAGCGTCTGTCGGGTGAGGACTAGGGGCGCCACGCGGACAGGCGGGTGGGTAAAGCTCAACAGTTCTTGAACATCACTTGACCGGTCTCGATATTTTCGCGGCGTCCGGTCGGCGAGTAACCGGATGGTTGGGGATCATTGCCGGTCAGCCCACGAAGCATCCGCTGGTAAAAATCAAACGAGTAGAAGAGCACCATTTGATTGCCTAGGGTGATTGAGCGGACCGTGTCCAGCTTGTCAAAGATTTCGCTTCGAAGCTGCTGGACGCTTGCCGCTCGTTCATCAGGCAGCAATGACATGAACCCCGAGAGGGTGGTTGGTTCACCTGGCAAGTCGGCCAGGACTGCGACCACGTTTTGCCTCGCTTGGTCAATCGCCCGTTGCCGCTCCTCGATTTGCCGGAAAAGCTTTGGGAGATCATCCGCGGACTGGGCCGGTTTGCGCCGCAGTTGCCGCTGCAATTCCCGGCTGCAGTCGATCATGTCGTCCAGATGATGCGACTCCGCGGCCAAATGGTTTTGGATTCGTTCGAGTAATGCCGCTGCGGCGGCGTGGCGAGTTTGATTTGAGTCTGTCATAACTGACCTCGCAGGCTGGAAAGGTGGGATGGGTTGGTGGGAAGTACTTCGTTAGTCGAAAATCGCGTTTACTTAGATTTGCGTGTTCAGAGCTTGCCCGCTGGCAGCTTCAAGTTGCGCGGGCAGGTAGTTTTGAATCATTTGTTGGATCCCCAAAGGGCTGCTGCTGGCCATCGATTGGCCCATCATCATGTCGAACAACCCGCCGTAAACGTCGCCGCCATCGCCCTGGAACATGCCTTCGTCCAAGGAGGATCGCATCTCTTTGAGCATCAGCGAGAGAAAGAGGCTTTCGAATTCCTTGCCGACTTCGGCGGCCTTTTCCTTTGAGTCAAGTTTCTCGCTGACGGCCTGTTGCAGCTGGGGGCTGTTGGCCATTGGCAAGGCCGCGGAGACTGCACTGGAGATTGAGTTCATGCTTGGTTCCTCGGGGGTTATTCAATGATTAACTCGGCATGTAAAGCACCGCTCGCTTCGAGCGTTTGAAAGATCGAGATCAAGTCTTGGGGAGGAACACCCAAGGCATTCAGCGCGGCAGCGAATTCGCCTACCGAAATGCTCTCCTTGAGCATGTTGTACTTCCCCCCCTGCTCGATCGCTGTGATTTGAGTTCGTGGCACGACCTCAGTCGTTCCCCCGCTAAGGGGAGCCGGTTGCGAGACGACTGGGTTTTCATTGGTGGTCACAATCAAGTTGTCGTTGGCGAAAATGACGCGCGAGATTCGAACGTTCGATCCGATCACGATCGTCCCATTTTTCTGATTAATCACCACACGAGCTGGCATATTTGGGACGACCGAGAGGCTGGTGATCGTCGAAATGAACTCGGTCTGAGCATCTTTGAATGTCTTGGGAACCAAAATTTCGACCGTGCCCATATCGATCGGGCGGGCATGGCGAGGGAAGAGTTCATTTACTGCCGAGGCGATCCTCGTCGCAGTCACATAGTCTTTATTCCGTAGATTTAGTTTGATGTGACTTGAATTCAGGACGGAATCAAAACAGACTTCTTTCTCTACGATGGCGCGACAAGTTCCCGTCGTTGGATGGTTCTTCGTAACACTTCCAGCATCGCCACCAACGCCGAAACCGTGATTGAGGATCGGACCACTGGCGATCGCGTAAACTTCGCCGTCTGCACCTAGTAAGGGCGTGTCCTGAAGAATACCACCGCGGAGGTTGGAAGCGTCATCCATGACGCTGACCGTAACCGTAATCTCCTCCCCGCGTTTGACAAACGGCGGCAAATAGCCATTGACCATAACGACTGATGCGCTGCGCGTATTGTTAAACGGCGGCACTGGATTGTTACCGAGATTTCCCGCCAGATTTGCGGCCATCCGCTGGGTGTCAGGACTTCGCCCGCCTGTCCCATTCAGACCGGTTACCAAACCTCTCCCAAAAATACTATTGGACCGATGGCCGTCAACTGAAATAACGTCGCGAATCCGGACTACCAATTCGCCCGATTCGACGGTAAGGGGCATCGCGGCTGCCGCGGGATCATCCGGTGCGGGCAGTGGAAGTTCTTCTGCCGACTGAGTAGGGTCACTGGCGGGAACGCCCGCGCTGCCGGGCGTCTGGAAGGTCCCTGGCGGCACAGGAGCGTCGACGATCGGAACCTGCTGGGCGAATAACAAGCTGCTCTGGAGAGTCAGCAGCAAGGCCAGGCAAATACGGCTAGTCCCGGCTGACAGGTTGGTTTGTGAAGGCATGACGAATTCCTTTTCGTGCACTCAGTTCGAGGGCTTCAGTTTTAAGCGGCGATCAGAACGGCCACCACTTGTTAAACTTCTTTCCCATCCAACCCTGATTGAGGAATTTCGATTCAACCCCCTCGTTCTCGTAGCTCAATTCCAACTGTGAGACCAAGCGAGATGAGATCGTATTATTGGAGGTAACATCGATGGAACGAACGACGCCGGTCAGAAGGAGCGTTCTCGTGTCGCCATCGATCGTGACTTTCCGGCGACCAGCAATCAGCAGATTCTCGTTAGGGAGTCGGTCGACGATGGTCACGGTGAAGCGATCAATGAAATCTCGCTCGCTCCGCAATTGCGTACCGCCATTGAAGGCTCGCCTTGCCTCCGTATCCCCTTGGGCTTCGATGGAACCATCTTCGGTTCCGAAGATTCCGCCGAGCCCAAAGTCGAATCCGAGAGATTTAGATGCGTTGGCATCTTTGTTGAGATTCCGCTGGTCGCGGTTTTGAACGTCAGTGCTCTGATCAATCGTCACCACGAGCAAGTCCCCAGTCTGGAAAGACCTCAGGTCCCGAAAGAGATTGTTGTACCGCGGGCGGGCGTTATCGTAGATCGACTGAGCTGTCGCTTCGGTCCCGCTTCCCAGGATGCTGTAGAGCGAGACCAAACAGCAAAGCACCCGACCGGCAGACTGCCATCCGCGGAAATGGGACTTGAAGGAGTGAGTCGGCGATAACATTTTGAACCTTACTTGAAGGACTTGTTTTTTAGCGAGGGAAAAATCAGCGGACCAACTCTAGTTCGTTTTCCGCGACGACTCGACCAAGCAGGCGGACTTCACGACCGTCGCGGCCTTTGTAAGGAGCAATCACCTCGATGACCTCTCCCAATTTTCCATCTTGGGCGGCACGAGCTGTTTTTAATCCAATCATCACTTGCCCAACTCGCTGAGTAACTCGAACCGCCGACCCGCGAGCTACTAAAACAGCCGGAGCGACCACAGGGGCTTCGACCGCCGGTGCCATTCGCAAGACCTCTTTGCCAGCGGTTTGAGTCACTTCGTAGCTGGCCTTGGCAATAGTCGGACTAAAAACCGAGGTCGGACTCGCGACGGCGCTGCTTTGACTTGATGGAATCGCTGTGACGCCGTTGTTTGCTGCCGAGGCTGAGTTCTGGAGGACCGTTGGATGTTCGGCGAATACCGAGGTGGCAGGGATGAGTTGGGCAGATGGTTTCATCGCTGCCTGCGGACGGGTTGCTGGTGCTCCTCGGTGCCGCCCTCACCTTCGCTGCGGTCGCCCTGTGGGTTCGCAACCCGCAGCAGCGGCTGCCGTGGGTGCTCGCCGCC
>JBJTQD010000918.1:0-3805 GCA_046075445.1 Planctomycetota bacterium | reverse complement strand
GTCACCCATGCTTCCCGGCGGACCAAGCAACGGCTCGTGAAAAATCAACGACCAGGCAAGCCCTGCCGCAAAGCAAAGTCCAAACGCAAGCCAACCGAATCGAGCAAACGGACTATCCATCACTAACCAAATACCGCGAGGACTAAAAAGCAGAGCAAACTGCCCGAAACCGTCTCAGGCTAATCCACAGTCCGACCCGCGTACAGCTTTCCTCGCGCAACGAAAAAGCCGAGACCACTCGGCCTCGGCTATTAACGCTTTTATGACTTCAACACGAAATGGGTTACTTTGCCGCTCGAAATCCACCACCAAAGCTCAGCTTCTCAACCTCGCCCTCTTTGGTTAGCGGAGTGCTCAACTCAAATCCATTCGCTTTCGCCACATAGTCCACCTTCATGCCCATTTCCTTGGCGGCCGCAGCGAGCCCCGCCTCTCCACCGCCAATTCCCTTGAGGGCAACTTCAAACAGCTTTCCACGAGCGACCCAAGCCTCCTCCTTCTCCGAGACTCCCAAAATCGCTGGAAGCAAAAGCAGCGACAACTGACGCCCGAGCCCTTTCTTGTCTCCAATTGCCTTCTTCAATTCCTCCTTTGCCTTCTGCAATTCCTGCTCGAATTTTGCCAGCTCAACTCTTCGCTGAGCAAAATCCAAGCCCCCAATTCGAATCATCTTATCGCAGTCGGCGTGATATTCTTCGATCGCCTTTCTCGCCATTTCAACGCTTGCTTTGCTCAGGTCTTCAAATGTCCCTTTCGTCTCTGGATTGGACTCCGTCCCTGCAAGTAACCCGAGCGTCTTGAGAAAATCACCCGCTGACTCATCAGCTCGCTTCCCCGCGGTTGCCCTCTCGAATTCCGCTTTCAACCAACCACCAAAGACCTTTTTTTCCATCCGAAGCGAGTCAACAAAAGTCGATGTGGCATTCGACTGCTGCCAGACATCGAGTAGCTGCTTCCGTTCTGCTTCGTTCAACTGCGGTAAATAAGCCGCCGCAAGATTCATTGAGCCCCGCTCGATCGCGATTTGAACCAGCATCGAAATCAGAATCGGATCTTTGCCGACAGCGCGCGACAAACGAAGCGATGCAAAAATATCGTCGACTCCACCAGCAGAATCACCTTGCGAAAACCGATAACGAGCTCGCAAATCAGATTGTCTAGCAAGTTCCCTAGCCTTTTGCAGATGCGGTAGAACCAGCATCGGCCCCTGCGAGATGTCCAATTGCCAATCGCATTTCTCAATCCGCGTCGCGGGCTCGAGAGCGTTCAATGCCGCACCCGAACGCTCCGTCAATTCCTTGACGCCCGACGGCAGCGACGCGGAAAATTCCGCTGGCAAAGACTCCCGCAGCTTTTTCTCCTCCTCGGTCCACTCCGGCATCAAACCAAACGCTTGCCAGTAATTGACCGCGGCATTCCAGTCCTGAAGCTTGCTCTCTTGAGCCGCCAGCTGAGAACCCATCAGGCACAGGCTCAAGAATCCGGACACCCAAAACAAACTGTTTCTCGTCATCTCGCCTCCAAAAAATGTTTTCATTGCGTTAGTTCTTCTAATAGATGATTCAAATTGAGCGGCTGCGAATAGGCCTCCGATCGACCGCGTGCCAGCGTTCGCTGGAGCGATTCATCCGATTCCGCAAATGCCCGCTGCAGCTCCAGCCATGTCGGATACTCGCTTTCCAGGCGGTTGCCTACCTCCAAAACGTTTGGCTCCGGCACAGGGCTCGCCTCGACGATCGATTTCGGCTCAATCGGCTGCTCAGAAATCGATTCCCACCAATCCCCGAACCATCCGCTCAGCCCGATCCCAACCAAACCCGCAGCCAACGTACCAAGTGCCAGCCAAGTCCAACCGCGACGACCACGCCGTCCTCCTCGAGGAACAACCCCTTCAACGCGGTGCGGGTCATCAACGACAGACGCTTGCTCACGCGACAGCTGATGATGCTCCACCTCAAGTTCAGCAGCGACGCGTTTCATTACCGCGTCCCCAGCCGACTCCAGCCACTCCGGTTCAGCCACGGCCAGTGAATCAGCGATTCGCTGCAATTCGCACAATCGCCGGCGACAGTTCTCACAACTCCGCAGATGCTCACCAATCGCAGCCAACTCGCGAGCAGGCAGATCGCCTGACGCGAACAGCCCAATCGACTCAGCCGAAGTCTCGCAATTTGTCTCGTGGTGGTTGCTCATAAGGTTTTCCTGACACTGATTCCCTAGTTCATCGCTTCGGGTTCAATCCAATTTCAGCTGGCGAAGTTTTTCCAGCCCATGATGCAGCCGAGACTTGACCGTGCCGAGCGGACAAGCGAGCACTTGGGCAATCTCCTCCAAACTCGCTTGCCCAAAGAATCGTAGTTCCAGCACCTCGCGCTGACCTTCGGGCAACGCGGCAAGTGCCCGCTTCAGCTGAATCGACTCCTCGGCTTGCTCCAGCTGCAAGTCCGGCGCGAGTTGCCCGGCGGCCAGCACCGTCTCAACGACTTCCCCGCCCACAACCGCCGGAGTCTTTTTCCGCAGTGACTTCAGCCACCGGTTCCGCAGGATGCCAAACAGCCAAGTACCCAGCCGGCAGCGGCCGTCAAAACGCCCCAGCGACCTCCAAGCCTCAAGCAGTGTCTCCTGTGCGAGGTCCTCTGCCGCACCGCGATCCGCACCGAAGGCCGCCGCCGCTCGCAGCAGCCCGGCAACGTGAGCCCGAGCCAATGCACAAAAGGCCTCCCGATCGCCAGCTTGAGCCAGCTCGATCAGGCGTTTCTCTTGTTCGGGGTCGAGGGAGGGCATAGCACTTGTTCCCCGCTTGGGGAATTTTGGTTCAAAGAAAGACAGAAATGGAGAAATTTTCCGTCGTTGTCCCGAAGACCAGCCTCCGCGCGAAAGGACGCTGAAATCTCCCTCAAACAGTTTAGCCGATTGATTCTCGCTAACTCGCTATCCGCCCTCGCCCGCAAGGCGTTACACTACAAGCTCGCCAACTGACCAGCGACCACGGACCGAACCATTTCCAAGCGGGAATGCATTGGTCGCAAATCGCCAAATTCCGCCCAGCCACTTCCCAGTAAATTTTTCAGTTCCGGAGTCATACAGATGAACGATCGCAAACTTCCTTCGGGCAACACGCTGCTATTTACAGGCGTGGCTTTGTTGATTCTCGGTTTGACGGCGTTGATCTCGCCGGCCTGGGCGGGGCAAACCGTGTTTTACCTGATCGGAGCACTACTCCTGATTACCGGCATCGTCCAGTTTCTGCTCGGCTGGAATGACAAAACGAAAAGTGGCCAAGTCGGCCGGATGTCGCTCGGCATCATCACGGCCGTCGCCGGTCTCGCCGTGCTAATTCACCCCGTGTTCGGAGCCGGTGCGCTCGCCGCCGTGCTGGCGATCTTTTTCCTTGTCGATGGGGTTTGGAAAATCATCACGTCGTTTTCCTACCGCCCGGCCACTGGCTGGATCGCCTTCCTCGGCAGCGGCGTCCTCTCGCTGGTCCTCTCCTGGATGCTCTGGAAACAGTGGCCCTTCTCCGGCAACTGGGCAGTCGGCATCCTGGTCGGCATCAACCTACTCTCAACCGGCATTTCCCTAATCGCCGTCGCTCTAACCTTTAAAAGCGCCATCCATGCGGCTCAAGAACGCGTCGCCGAACTCAAAGACCGCCTCAGCTAGTCTCCCTCGCGAGTCATTCAACCTCACAACCCGCCTCACTTCCCCATTCCGACTTCCGCATTTCCTTCCTTCTGCTGCCCGGTCGAAAAAATTCCAACCAAACGCCCCCCGCCCCCTCGACACGGCACCGGGATTCCGTACC
>JBJTQD010000917.1:0-1606 GCA_046075445.1 Planctomycetota bacterium | reverse complement strand
TCAGCGACCTCTTCGAAGAGAAGGTGGAAGACCAACTCGTCGGGCCGGTCTTTGTGACCGACTACCCGGCCAGCATTTGTCCGCTGACCAAGCGAAAAGCCGGCAACCCTGCGGTAGCCGAGCGGTTCGAACTGTTCATCCACGGAATGGAGTTGGCCAACGCCTACACAGAGCTGAACGACCCTGACCTGCAGAAGAAGCTGTTCGAGACGCAGCTGGCCGGCATGTCAGCTGAAGAATCGATGGCCCGTATGGATCACGATTTTGTTCGAGCTCTGCGGAATGGAATGCCTCCTGCTGGCGGGCTGGGCATCGGCATCGACCGGCTGGTCATGCTGCTAACAGGAAGCCAGTCGATCCGCGACATTATTTTGTTCCCGCTGCTGCGTCACGAGATGTAGCCCGGGGAATTCAACAGCCAAAGGAATGGCGATGTACAAACTGTTGCTGTCTTGGCGATACCTCAGGACGAGATTCATCGCGATCGCATCGATCGTCAGCGTAACGCTGGGCGTCGCGACGCTGATCGTCGTCAACAGCGTGATGTCTGGTTTCATCAGCGAGATGAAGAACCGCCTGCACGGCATTCTCTCGGACATCGAGATGGCCGCTCCTGGACTGGGCGAGATCGAGTGGCCCGACGCGCATCTCGATCAGATTCACGATACCCTCGGCGAAGACGTACTGGCGACGACCAAGGTGGTTCGCGTGCCGGCTTTGCTCAATTTTCAATTCAATGGTCGTCAGTTCACCCAGCAGATCATGCTTTGGGGGATCGACGAGGAGAGCTTCGGCAAGGTTTCCGATTTTCTCCCCTTTTTAACCAATCGAAACAAACAGACGGGACTCAATTTCCAGCTTGAGGAATCGGGCTACGACAGCAAGCTCGGCGAGTGCGGCTGGCCGTATCGCCGCGAGAAAGCGGAAATTCTCCGGCAAATTGAGGAACTGACGCGTCAGCGTGAGCAGACCAGAGCAGCGACCGATCCGTTCTCACCCAAAAACCTCGCAGCCGGAAGTAACGCCTCGGGCGCAAATCCAACAGCGGCAACGAACAACGCACAGGGTCCGAGTGCCGGCGCGCTCAACGTCAATCCGAACGCGATCGGCTTTCCCGACCTGCCCTCCGAAGTCCCCGATGTCGAGGCCGTCACTCAGAAACTAGCTGAGACAACGCCAGCCCCTGAGTCTGGCACAGGTCCGGCAGCCGTCAGCCAACACGACCCACACGCGCATCTCCGGCCTCAAATCAGAGCCGAGGACCTCTTTAACCCGGCCCGCGACCAGTACACAGGTATCATCCTTGGACTGGCGATTTCGAACCGCAAGTTCGTCGATGAGGAGACCGGTAAGACTTCGGATGTCTTCCTGCTCCGTCCGGGTGACGACGTTCAGATTGCGCTTCCCACCGGCGGCGCTCGTCCCATGCCGATCGCCGAGAATTGCACCGTGATCGACTTCTACAGTTCGAACATGCACGAGTACGACTCGAGCTTTGCCTTCATGCCGCTGAAGAAGCTGCAGCAACTTCGCGGGATGATCGATCCATTGACCGGTGAAGGGAATGTCTCGGCGATTCAGATCCGGCTCCAACCGGACTCGGACC
>JBJTQD010000916.1:0-4185 GCA_046075445.1 Planctomycetota bacterium | reverse complement strand
GAAATGGTGAGCTTATCGCGCGGATGCGACCCACCCTACCTTGCTTCTTCTCCCGTCACAAAAAAACGGGCAGCGATTTGATTCGCTGCCCGTTTTGTTTTTGGTGATATCGAAAGGCAAGCTTAGGCGTTTGCCATCAGGCCGTTCATCACGCCGACCAGTTCCTTCACCGCGTTGACGCTCTTGGTGAAGTCCTTCTGTTCCTGTTCGGTCAGCTCCAGTTCGATGATCTTCTCCACGCCGCCCGATCCGAGGATGATCGGCACGCCGACGTAATAACCACCGACGCCGTATTCCTTGTCGCAGTATGCCGCACAGGGAACGAGCCGCTTCTTATCTTTGACGATCGCTTCGACCATCTGGGCACAGGCCGCAGCCGGAGCGTAGTAAGCACTGCCAGTCTTGAGCAGGGCTACGATCTCGGCTCCACCGACGCGGGCCCGGTCGACGAGGCGATTGATCGTCGCGTCCGGCAGAAGTTGCCTGAGCGGAATCCCGCCGACGCTGGTGCAGCTAGGCATCGGCACCATCGTGTCGCCGTGGCCGCCGAGCAGCATGGCCGAGACGTCTTCGACGCTGCAGCCGAGTTCCATCGCAATAAAGGTGCGGTAGCGAGCCGTGTCGAGCACGCCAGCTTGGCCAATCACGCGATGAGGCGGAAAGCCGGTCACGGCTTGGCACTGTTGGACCATCGCGTCGAGCGGATTGCTGACCACGATCACCACGGCATCGGGGCAGTGCAAACGAACCTGTTCGCTGACGGCGGTCACGATCTTGGCGTTGGTCGACAGAAGATCGTCGCGGCTCATGCCTGGTTTGCGGGCAATCCCGGCGGTGATTACGACGACATCCGAACCAGCCGCATCGGCGTAGTCGGAGGTGCCGATGATGTTGGAGTCAAAGCCGGCGATCGGTCCGCACTGCATCAGGTCGAGACCTTTGCCCTTGGGCATATCGCCAACAGCGGGGATGTCCAGCAGGACGATATCACCCAGTTCCATCGAGGCGCACCAGTGGGCTGTCGTCGCACCGACATTGCCAGCGCCGACGACTGTGATCTTGGCTCGTTTCATCTTCTTTTAATCCTTGAATTGCAAAAGTTGCAGCAGGTGTGAGTGAGTGGAAAAAGGAGCAGGATTTGATCCGGTCGATGCCTGCAGAGCGGCACGACCAGAGAGTCTTCTCCCCGGCTCGAAGCTTAAATATCTCGCAGAACTATCAGAGTGACAAGCCCCGTGAGCGAGACGCGATAATCAACGCCCTCGGTTCTATTTGAGCTCGATTTTCTCGGGCAACGTTGGACGAGTTGGACGGCCTGGCACGCCGCGCCGGGAAATCCACCAGACGAAGCCAATCGCTCCGAGAGCCGCGGCGATCGCGATGTAGGCGAGCCTCGCGACGGGGCCGCTGTCCGTCTCCGCCAAGATGTCAATCTGGCCCGCCATGATCAGCGGTGCGAGTTGCCCGTCGTTGCCAGCTTCCTTCAGCGTGAATTCCGAATCGAATCGCCAGAAGCGATACAGCCAGCCGCTGACCCGTACCCGCTTTCCCTCATACTCTTTCGGATCGCCTTTAAGCCGCAGCGCATCTACCGTCACAGGAAACCGCGTCGTATAGCGAATCGTCTCGCCCGACGCACCTCGCACATCGACCGGCGTGTTGCCCAACTTGAAAAAGCCATCGAGCTGGTAAAACCGTTTTCCTGTCGAGGCGTGCAGAGGACCGATCGCGACTGGGACAACGCGGCGGATCGTAAGATCGAGTTCGACTGCTTGCCCAATCCCGGCTTTTGGGTCGCGCATCAATCGAAAAAAGCCTTCGTTGCCCTCGAAGTCCACAACCGCCTTTGCATCGGCTCCAGTCCGGGAACGCGACACGCGGTCGCTGGCACCAAGCATCCCATAAAAAGCCTCGGACTCGTCTTCGCTCAGGGGGCGCAGGTTTTGTTGTCTCGCCAAATCGAGTAGCCCGAGATCAAAACCGCTGCGGGCAAGTTCCACGCCCCCGGTCCCCGCTTCGGCCGCAAACTTGGAGGACTCATCCGGAAACCATTCGATTCTTCGGGCGACAAAACAGGGGAGCTCAGTCGCCTCTCCTCCGGGCGGAGAGCGAAATGCAAAGAAGGCGTAGCAGGCAGCCTGCTCCGTTAGCGAAAGGTTTCGCGCCTCACCGCCGGACCAAACTCGCGGAGCAGTAAGCGAATAGACAACCACTTCTTGGCCGGTTTCTGTTTTCAATCGCACTCGGCAATATTTCCCGAGAGCCTCCGGCGAAGTTTCACCAGTTGAGAACCACTCGACCGCAATCGCTTGGCCAGATAAGCGAAACACCCAGCCGCGATACTGCTTGGGACTCTTCAGCAGTTCGCCAAGCGCGGTCTCTTTCGAGTAATCGGAAAAGCGTTTCAGACTCTCAGGCGTTGCCTTTCGAGCGCGATAAAGCAGCCGCATCAAGAAACTTTGCTGGACTTCTGGTGGCTGATCGTCATCGACCAGCATTGCCTCGCTTTGATCAATCCCAGCCAGCTCACCCGGAAAGATCTTTTCGGTCTGAAATCCAAAAGCGACGCTACCAAATCCGTTAAACAAGAGAAGCCAAAACAGGAGGCATACAACTCTGCCAGTGAGCCGAGTATGGCGGAACTCTTGCAAACCTCCGGACGATAATAGCAGCGACACGGAGCCGCGACTCGCGTTCATTCCTTCTCTCCGTCGGAGGACTCAAGCCGCGCCAGTCGCTGGCGGTCTGTCTCGATCGACTCGTCAGAGCTGAGTTGGTTGAGCGACTCCTCAATCGAACGCGTTCTTCCGGGCGAGCGAGGCAGCACGAACTCGCGTCCGGTCTGGTAAATCCGCCAAGCGATCGCAAGTGCGACCAACGGTAAGAGAAAGGTGATCGCCCAAAGGAGCCAAGCGGGCGGTTTCCAGCGGTACGGTTCAACCGCCGCGGGAGCTTGAGCCACAATCACATTGCGAGCCAAAACCAGCGGGCAGGTGGCAACGTCTTTCGTGGTGTCGACATAGGAGCGAACCTTCCAAAAAATGCCGCGAATCGTCACCGCCTGACGCAGCGACTGAAAGCCTTCGCTCGTGACTTGGATTTCGCTGGGCAACTCCGCTGCGTAAACGCAGTACGGAGTGCGATCGAGTTCCTTCGGTTGAATCCACAGCACGTAGTACTGGGACAGGCCAAGCTCTTCGCGGTTGGCGGGTGCCGTTTCAATTCCCCTTAGCGTGCCGGAAAAACTGACTGGCCGGCCGCGAAACTGCCGGGGCTGTGTCATCAGCTCAAACGGCGTGACAGGCGTTGTCGCTCCAAGCGGCGAGTTGAGCAGCTTTTGCCAAGCGAGGAGCCAAGCCAGCGAATCGCTGGGGCGGGCCACTTCCGACGCATCCTGAATCAAGCGGATCGACTCGCGATAAATTCGATCGCGAGCCGCAGCAAGTTTCTTCTCACCTTCCCCGTCGAGAGTTTGTCCCTCGGCAACAGCAGCCAAGCTTGGGCGAACGCTGGCGTCCCAGTCGGTTTTGAACTGAAGTAGAGCCGCCGTTTGCGGAGCTTGCTCTCCCCGCACAAGCTCTGCCGCATAGACATCGGAAATTTTCTGGTTCAACTTTTCGAGCAGAGTCTTTGCCGTCGCCAAATCGGCTGGCGTATTTGCTGCATCATCTTTGACGGGGAGGCGCAAGAGTTGGAAC
The DNA here is from genome assembly GCA_046075445.1 of Planctomycetota bacterium. Lineage (GTDB taxonomy): Bacteria > Planctomycetota > Planctomycetia > Pirellulales > Pirellulaceae > BJ22. The sequence continues at coordinate 487 of JBJTQD010000916.1, read as the reverse complement.
AGAGTCAGTCGCTCGGAGGAGTCGAGTCCACTTAAGAGCTTTTCCCAGAGTTCAGATTCGTTCTCAGGGGGTGTCGTGATTTCCGGTGGGCTCGTCAGAGCACCGGCTGAAAGTTCCTGATTCTGTTCCTGCGACTCGCTTTGTTCTTCTCGCTTGCGCGGCGGTCGCTTCTCGGCGGGCTCACCAGAATCCGTAGACCGGTTAGGCATCGAGTCGGTGATGTCGACGATCTTCATCCCCGAGGGAGCTTTCACCGAGGAACGCGGGGCTGGGCGTTCGACTTTGGGTTGCACCGTAGGAGGGGTATTTTTGCCTTGGAGTTTGGTCAGCCAGTGGTAATTCTCTGGCTTCCGCGCCTCGCTCATCAGGATGATCACAAACAGCAGCAGGCCGATGAGCATCAGCAGTCGGGCTCGATAACTTCCGGCGGCTTGATAAGCCGGCCGTTTGTCACGACTTTGGCGAGGTGTCGGGCGTCGCAAATTGA
>JBJTQD010000915.1:0-1597 GCA_046075445.1 Planctomycetota bacterium | reverse complement strand
ATCGTGTGCTTGAGCAGGTAGTACAGTCCCCGGATACTGGTCGACTTGCCTTCGTCGATTAACCGTTTGCATCCACTGCCAACCAGCATGGTCTGCATGTAGCTTTTGGCTTGGGAGAGATTGAACAACTCACGTTTATTCTTCCCTCCACCCATTTCGATAATCTTTTGGGCCTTGTTGAATCGCACATTGGAAAGTGAACGGCTCGGGATATCGATCGCCGGCGGTTTGGCTTTCTGAGCCGAATCCACTACGCGGTCCGCCATCGTGACCAGCGACGCGAGCGTCTTCTTATCCTTGGGGCTTAGCTTGACCGGAGCTGTCCGTTTTTCGGTCGTCGCAGCAGCAGGAGCTTTCTTGCGTTTGGCCATGACTCTGATTCTCGAATCTGTCTGTCTAAAAACTAACAATTACAAGTTACTGAACACTAGAAGCCGATTTGCTTTCAGTCATCCCCAGCAACACAACCACTACCGTTTCCCTCTCATCATCCAGCCTCGGCGTTACCATCCTTCATCGAGCCCGGACGTCCTCTCGCCCACAACATCACTGCTGCTCATGGATTTGCTTTCCTGTCCGCACTAATCAGTGGTTTCCTGTCTTTTCAATCATTTCTTCCTTAGTCAGTGCCTCTCAGTGGTTCCACGCTTCCACCCACATTCCCGTTACTTCGCCTTGCGTTTCGGCTTCGCAGGCTTGGCCGCCCGCGGCGCGCCCTTCTTCTTCAGCGACCGGACCGCTTCCGTATCAAAGAGTTGTCCTTGCTCCGGCTTAGCGACAGTTTCTTTGCCAGCCGAATCTCCACCACCGAAGGTAATCGGGTTCTCAACGATCAGCACATTGTCGGAATTCAGCTCAGCCTCTTCGGTCATCCGCTTGCCGTGCTTGTCCAGTTTCGTGTCGGCTTCGCGCGTCTTCTTTTGAGCGACTGCCAACAATTCTTCGTACAGTTGATCGCGGCTAAAGCCATTGATCTCGCTGACTGCACCGGCGACCTCGCCTAAATAACGTAGGAAAATATTCCGCCGCTCGCCTTCCTGTTTGATGCTCGAGCGGAGACGGAGGAAAGCGCTCAGCCGCCGGCCGACCGTTTGCACCGCCAAGCGAATTTCCTTCTCGATCTCGTCATACGAAGCGATCGCCTCTTTCGATTCGCTGGTGAACGGAACCCAGACGCTGGCCACATGCACCATCAGCGTGATCGGGCCATTGGGCACAGCGCCCCGCGATTGTGACAATCCGTAGCTTCGCCAGTTCAGCGAAGAGACGGTCTTGGTCACGAGGCAGTCGCCCATCTTGAATTGAAGTGGCACGCGATTGGCATACCGGTACAGCTGCATCTGCTGAGTCTCGCTGACACTGACATCCTGCATCGCAGTGAACAGCTCTTCGACTTCTGTGCGTTTGAGCTTGGCCGGATTTTGGCGGGTTCCAATTCCGGATGCGTTAATGATTTTGTCGGCGCCATCCGGACCCAGACCATCAAACGTGCTAACCAAAAATTGCTTGATGGTTCGAGCATCCGTCTCGGAAATCAGCCCAACCAGTTCTTCCTTGCTGACTTTCTTCGTCGACACGGTGCCGCCATAAGCCAGCC
>JBJTQD010000914.1:0-2440 GCA_046075445.1 Planctomycetota bacterium | reverse complement strand
GTACGGCTTGTTCTGGAAAGGACTGATCGAACGCTGTCCTGTGAACATAAGAAAACACTGGGGCTGGGTTCTGGCCAGCCTGCTGGTCTGTTTTTGCTTCCCGGTTCCGTATCGCGTTAGCTGTAACAGCGAATTGCAACCGGTCAAACGCCGATATGTGGCCGCTCCGTTTGAGGGCGTGCTTGATTCGGTGCTTGCGAGAAGCGGCGATTTAGTCGAACAAAATCAGCTACTGGCAACGATGGACGGCAGTTCGCTGCAGTTGGAACGCTCCGGACTACAAGCACAATTGGTTGCAGCTCAGAAGAAGCGTGACGCTGCATTGGCGGCAGGAAATATTGCCGAGAGTCAAATCGCGAAAAGCGAAGTTCGCAAGTGCGAAGCGGAACTCGCTTTGATCGACTCAAAGCTCAGCCGACTTGAAATGCGGAGCCCGATGGCGGGAGTCATTGTGAGCGGTGATGTGGATCAAGTTGAAGGGGCTCGATTAGAGATGGGCAAGTCTCTGTTCGAAGTCGCACCGCTCGAAAAGATGACCGTCGAGATGCGGATTCCGGAAGTAGACGCACGACATGTCGAAGCGGGGCAAACCGCTCGAATGAAATTCAGCTCCTATCCCTTCCAGACTTGGGAAGGACAGATCGTCCGAGTTCATCCGCGAAGTGAACTGGTTCAGGACGCAAATGTTTTTATTGCTGAAGTTGAGCTGAACAACGAAGACGGCAGGCTCCGTCCTGGGATGAAGGGGTGGGGCAAAGTAGCAGCCGGTTGGAAGCCTCTGGGCTGGGTTTGGTTACACCATGCTTGGGAGCGAGTGCGCTATGTCTTTGTCTGGTAGTCCTGAGCGTTGCGTTCCCCCGCCTGCAGCGGCACCTGCTGGAGGTATGCCAACAGACGAAGCTTGGCTGCAAGTTCGCTTGAAGTTGCGTCCCGACCTGATTGTCGAGCAACGTGAACAAGCGGGTCGCACCGTCTTTCTGATTGGCGATCCGGTTCGAAACAAGTTCTTTCAGGTGGGAGACCTGGAAAAACAGGTTATTGGCGCATTTGATGGCTCGTCTACGGTTGCCGAGATAGCTCAAGCAAATTTCTACGATGAGGCGGGAAGGTCTGCCTCTGTGCAAGCGATTCAAATCGCGAAATGGCTTGTCCAGCACCATCTTGGAACCATCATCGGCGCGGACAATAGTAAACGGGTTCAGGAACGCGCGCGAATTCTTCACAAAGCCAGTCGTTTTGGCCTGCTCAATCTGATTAGTTTCCGCATGCCGTTGTTCAACCCGACCCGATTGCTGAACCTGCTTCAGCCGATCGCCAAGTTGTTGTTCAATCCGGCAACCTTTGCAGTTTGGCTCTGCCTGATGGCGACTGCCGTTGTGCTGGTGTGGCAGCGTCAGGCAGATTTCAGTCTTCAATTCGCAGGTGTGCTTTCCGGTAATGGCTGGATTTGGATGCTGGTGATTTGGAGCGGCCTGAAAGTAGTGCATGAATTGGGGCACGGTTTGGCATGCCGCAGGTATGGAGGAAGCGTCCCAGAGGCTGGGTTATTGTTATTGCTGTTCTCGCCGCTGGCTTACGTCAATGTGACTTCAAGTTGGAAGTTCCCCAGTCGCTGGCAGAGAATGGCCGTGGCGGTTGCGGGGATGTATGTCGAGTTGTTCGTAGCCGCGTTTGCGGCGATTGCCTGGACGCAATTCGAAGAGGACAGTCTCTGGAAGGACCTCTGTCTTCACGCCTTTACAATGGCTGGTGTGACGACCGTCCTATTCAATGCCAACGCCCTAATGAAGTTCGACGGATATTACCTGCTTTCCGACTTGCTTGAGATCCCGAATCTTTATGGGAAGGGGCAGGGATGGTTGTGGGATCGCGTTCGCGTGCTTTGCCTCGGCTGGAATCCGGTGCAGAATCGGTTGACCGGGCCAGAGCGATGGATTGTCCCTGTCTATGCGATTCTCTCCGCGATTTGGCGGTTGCTGGTTAGCTTTGGTCTACTCGTTGGAGCGGGCGTGCTGTTTCACGGTGCTGGGCTGCTGATTGCCGGTGTTGCGATTTTCAGTTGGTATCTTGCACCGGCAGTAAAGCAGTTTCATTCGATTCGTGCGCTGAATCAACAACAACCGATCAATCGTTTTCGACTCGCGACCACGGGCGTAGCCTTCGCGGTATTGCTCCTAGGTGTCTTTTTCGTGTTCAGCAGTCCGGCCAGCAAGTCGGCACCGGCCATTGCTCGGTTTGAGAACGAGTCGATTCTGCGGGCAAGTAGTGACGGGTTCGTGAAGGCGATCCACGTGGTCGATGGCCAGCGAGTAGCGGAAGGAACTCTGCTGCTGGAGTTGGAGAACAGACAACTTGAAACCGAAGTTTCCGTTCTTGAGACGGAACTTGATGAATGCCAGATTCAGCAGCGAAAGGCGCTACAGGCCAAGGAATTGGCGAA
>JBJTQD010000913.1:0-876 GCA_046075445.1 Planctomycetota bacterium | reverse complement strand
TCGACATGCCGATGCCGCCGGTCGAAGTCGAAAACCTAGTCGAAGATGGCGACCGCCTCCAAGTCGGCAACATCGAACTCGAAGTCTGGCTTACTCCAGGGCATACCGACAGCCAACTCGCTTTCCGCTTGGGAGACATTCTCCTCAGCGGTGACAACATTTACCGCGATGGCTGTGTTGGCGCGATCGATGCCCACCACGGTAGCGATATCCCCGCGTTCATTCGCTCGCTCACCCGGATTCGCAATAGCGATGTCAAATGGCTGCTACCCAGCCACGGCCCAATCTTCCGCAAGGACAACGCCTTGCTCGACAAAGCTATCGAGCGACTGAACGGCTATCTCCACATGGCCGATTTTGGGACCTGCGCCGTGGACTGGCCACTGATGGACCAGTACGAAGATGAACTCGTCGAAGGCAAAATGCCGGAGTGAGCTAATACTCCAGCAAAAAAACAGATTGCCAACATCTGCTACTCGTTTCGAGTGCAATCAACTGCGGCGACGCAGCAGACGATAAATCGCCACGCCCCAGCCACCCAGCAGCGCAAATGGCATCCCGATCAAAAACAGAATGCTCGCCGCGTAAGCCCGCTCCACTCCAGCCCGAAACGCATTCTTGCAATTCGGACAGGCCCACAACTCGCCCGGGCAAACGGCTAACAGCAACATAGCAAGGCAGCCCGCCAAGAGCAGCGACTTTGCCCGACGAAGGCGGAATCCACTTTCGGTTCTCTTTCGCTGCATTGCTTCATCCAAAGATTACTTGGCTGCCGGAACAAACCAAACGTACAACATCAAATAGATTAACACCCCAGTGACTGAAGTGTACAACCAAATCGGAAAGGTGATTTTCGCCCACTTTCGATGCGCCTGC
>JBJTQD010000912.1:0-3984 GCA_046075445.1 Planctomycetota bacterium | reverse complement strand
GGGGTGGTGGGGAGCCAGCCTAATGCGTGGTTTGGGATTCTTGATTTTTGTCGCTCTGACAGTGGTCTGTTGGGGGCTCTACGGCCCGGTTCTCCACGAGGGGCAAACCTTGCTCGGAGCCGAGGGGAAACGGAGCCTGCTCCGCTCTTATATCTGTGTGGGCATTGCTTATTTCTTGATTGCGGTGCTGGTTCCCTCGATCATTCTTTTCACGAAAGGCGAAAAGGGAAATTGGACGCTGGGTGGCTTCATTTGGTCTTTCGCCGCAGGTGGGATTGGAGCCCTCGGCGCGTTGGGCATTATTTTGGCTTTCAAGTTTCGCGGTGAGCCGGCTTATGTCATGCCACTGGTGTTTGGCTTTGCCCCGGTTGTGAATACCTTCTGCACCATGTTCTTCAGCCGGACGTTTAAAGAAGCTTCGGCGTTGTTCTACACTGGCGTTTTGATCGTCGCGATTGGTGCTGCGGGGGTGTTGATTCTCAAGCCGAAAGCTCCAGCGAAAGAAGTCGCAGCCGCAAAGGCTCCGGTAGCAGCGGAAGTAACCGAGCCCGCAACCGAACCCTCCTCCGAGGCTAAGGACTCGAGCGAAAAGTCGGGGACGAGCGAGGCTGCTCCAGCGACTGGTGAGAAAGCCGCGGAGCCCGCGGCTGATTCCAAGGCGGAACAGGAAAAAAAGACCGACTCGAACGAGGCTGCAACTGGCAAGCCTGCGGACAAGCCCACGGGTGGCGCTGGCACGCTGAAAAAATTGGAAGAGAAAGCGATCAACTGGCTGGAGATTGCTGCCTCGATCGCGCTTACGGCGCTTTGCTGGGGCGCCTACGGGCCGGTTTTGCACAAAGGACAAATGAAGATGGGGCAAAGCCGCTTGCGTCCTTTCCTTTGTGTCGGCCTAGCCTATTTCGTCATCGCCGTTGTGGCAGCCTACTTCATGCTCCAGAGGTTTCCCGAGCCGGGGACTTGGAACAATTGGAAGGGCGTTTTCTGGTCGCTTCTGGGCGGCGCGGCCGGCGCATTCGGCGCACTGGGGATCATTTACGCCTTCAATTTCGGTGGCAAACCAATCTTCGTCATGCCGTTGGTTTTCGGACTCGCTCCGGTCGTCAACACGTTCACCGAAATCACGACCAAGGGACTGCAAGGTCAGGTCTCGTGGTTTTTCTTCCTCAGCCTGCTTGTGACCATCTTGGGAGCAATGATGGTCTTGGTATGTGCCCCGAAGTCCCATGCACCACCTGCGGCAACTCCGCCTGTGAAAGAGGCAAACACCTGATCCCGCGAGGGCTGAGTCCGACCGAAGAACCGGGAGGCGGGTGGCCCGGTTACGACAAGTACTCACCTGCGGTCTGACTTTACTTAAAACGCCCCAAAACCCGGCGTTGGTTTAGTCCCGCATCCGAACAACCGAAAGAGCGAAGCATGCAGAATTTTCACGAGACCCTTGAGGCTTTCGACAATCAGTTTCCCAACCGGGATTACACCATCGAAATTCGCTGTCCTGAATTCACATCAGTCTGCCCAAAGACCGGGCAGCCCGATTTTGGGACACTCGTTTTTTCCTATGTCCCCGACCGGAAATGCGTCGAGTTGAAAAGCTTGAAGCTTTACTTGCAGCGTTTTCGGAACGAGGGAATTTTTTACGAGCATGTTACGAATTTTATTTTCGACGATTTTGTTCGGACGGTTCAGCCACGCAGTGCAACCCTCGAGGCGGTCTTTACACCTCGCGGCGGAATCTCGTCGCGGATCGTGGTGAGCTACTCAAAGTGAGCCACTCAAAGCAAAGCCGAAAGGTTCGCGGAAGCAGCCAAGCGGCAGGTGACGTGTGCTCTGGTTTGAATTGGCAAGTGGCAGATTCACTCGGTGAGGTGAAGCAATGAGCGATGTGGTCTTAACTGGTTTTTGTGATGAGACCTGTGAAGACAAGAACCTGGAGCGGCAATTTGCCGTGTCCGCGGCGCTAGGGCTGGAGTGGATTTCGCTCCGCTTCTACAACCTCGGAGCCGGCGTCAAGAACATTCTCGCCGCTGACCAGGCCGATTTGGACCAGATCAAAAGCTTGCTCGACAAATATGGGCTGCGAGTCTCCTCGATTGGTTGGCCCATTGGCAAAATCAAGCTGCACGATATTCAAGACGGGACGCCGAACCAATTCCGTCCGTTTGACTCTTATCTCGAACAGGAAGTCGAGCGAATCTGCGCAATTGCGGATTTTCTGCAGGCGCCGCTTGTGCGCGGGTTTTCGTTTTACCATCCGCGAGGGACCTCCGCGCAAAACCACCTGTCCGAAGCCGCAATGCGTTTGCGAGCGATCGCCCAGCGTTGCCAAGCGAAGAACTTGATTTTCGGGTTGGAGGTCGAGGCTAATCTGATCGGTCAGACGGGCGAGTTGGTGCAACAACTTGTCGAACAAGCCGGCGCGACCAATCTAGTTTCGATTTTTGATGGTGCAAATCTGGTTGTGCAAGGTCTTTCGGCATCGGCAGTCTGGCGAGAATACTTGGCGATGCGCGGTTCGCTCGGTTGGGTTCACGTCAAGGATTATCAGTCAGACTCGCAACCTGCCGGCGAGCGAACTGTTGCGAAGAGCCCACACGTTGACGAGGAGAGCCTGTCTGCATTCGTTCCCGTTGGTTTGGGCGATGCTGCTTATCAGCAAGTTTTGCCAGACTTGAAACGTGAGGTTCAGAACGTGACGGAGCGGTTGCGACTGGGCGGATGGGAAGAGCCGCTTGTATTTCTCGACTTGGAGCCGCACCTCAGAAAGGGCGGTCAATTTGGCGGCTACAGCGGCCCAGATGGTTTTGGGCTGGCGCTGCGTTATCTCTGTCGAATGCTGGATAAATCCAAGGTTAGCTACCGCTTGAGAGACTGGCCTCTAAAGCAATCGGTCTAAAACGCCAGCCGGCCACATTCCGAATCCGGAACATGGCCGCATGAGAGTGCGCTGGACTTAAAAATCCGGGCAGGCTGTGGGTCAGCTTGTCATGCCCGGGATGAGTTGAAGGCTTAGCGTTTCATCTTTGCGCTTTGGCCCGATTTGTGATAGTGCCACGCTGAACTTCCAGCCAATGCAAGTGCACCGAGGGAGCAAAGCGACCAGTTGTCTCCCCACTGGCTGCTTACCAGAAACAGCGGGACGGCTGCGACGAAGCTGCAAATTGCCACAATGCCGCTGATGCGAGATTGTTTGCTGTGCTCGCGCTGTTGGAAGCTGTTGAGCGCCCCGCGAGCCGATGCATTAGCCAATTGGCGGAATGCCCTGAGGTCAGCCTCTCGCTCGGGTGCTGTCTTTTTCGGCATGTATTTTTCGGTCGTCCAGTTATCTTCAGGTTCCGCTTCCTGCGAGGCTGGTGCATCGCTCGTAGACTCGACTTCAGCAGCTGTTGTGGAGCTTATGCTGGGCTGCGGCGCTGCAGCAGGGGCGGCGACGGGGGCCGCGGGAGCAAGCTTGTTGGAACGCTGAAGTAATTGCTGCATATATGAGTTCACGTCCTCGTCGGATTCGACGCGAGCCGAACTCGGGCTGGGCGTTGGCGAGGCAGGTGCACTCGGCCGAGATGCTGGCGGAACAGGTACAGTTGGAGCAACGTCGTCGAGCATTGCTTGGTCTAGAAAACGAGCTGTCGAGAGACCAACCGTGTAGCCGCCGGGCTTGTTAGGTGATTCGCTGGAGGACATGGGGATTACCTGTGTAAACCGAATTCGTCAGGAAACAAAATCAAGGACGTAACACAAACCGGATTGGCCTCAAGAATCACTTGAGACCGCGCCGGGAGACTTGAACTGGGATAGCATCGAATTCAATTCTTCTTTCAAGGCATTGATTTCGAGGAGATTGTCTGGACTGATCGAGTTAACCGGGCTGGCGTTTTCGGACTGCTCGCTCTTTGACTCTCGAGCTGTGGTCGGATTGCTTTGCCGTACCGAACCAGTCTCTGACTTGCCCTGATCAGCTTCGCTCTTGTTCTTGTCTTGTGTTGG
>JBJTQD010000911.1:0-1812 GCA_046075445.1 Planctomycetota bacterium | reverse complement strand
TCTGGCGTCTTCAGCCGGCGAATCACCTCGCGGAAAATTTGATCGTTGTCCGAGGCGACCAACCAGCCTTCGGTCAGGGTGTGGAAAGTGTACCGCTGGTACTGGCCTTCCTTGACGGGCAGACGCCACTTGATGACCTTGACGCCGAGAACGTCTTCCGACTTTTCTTCGGTCGCACCGTGCGTCTTCATTTCGCCTTGGATTTTTTCGAGCAGCTTTTCCGCGTTGGCTTCGTTGCCGCTGACGTCTGCCAGAATAACGATGCCGTGTTGGCCACGGGTCATCTTTTCTTGACCAGCTTCTAGCTTAGGCAGAACCCCGGCGAGGCAAATTTCGGCTGCTTTCACTTCGCGGAGGTCATCAATCGTGATGCCGAGGCGAAGGTTCTGTTCATCGAGATAGGATTTGACTTGGTTTTCGATTTGCTGCACGAAGGGCTTCATCTCTTCCTTCTCAGCCAGCAAGCCGACACTGGTTTGCTTCAACTGGTCCATCAGCAGTTCAGCGTCGGGGACGCTAATCCAAGCCCGAGTCGTTCCGGGTAACAAGAATTCAGAGGTGATCTTGTCTTGGGCGGCGGCTGGGCCGGCGCACCAGAGAAGTCCCAAGGCCAGGCTGCAAACGGCGACGAGTCTCGACATGCTTTTCTCCAAATCAGTTGCAGCGGCTCTCCCCGACTGCAACACAGTTTTCCCTTATTCCCGCGTTTGACCATCAATCCAAACCTGGCTCGACAGAGAAGGGTCACTTCTTTGTTGGCGACGGAGCCGATTAGGGCCCACATCAGGTCGAGCGAATCTTTGGTTTCCTAAGGCCTCAGTTTTCTGAGTCCTCAGCTGCGTGGTCTCGCAGGCATATCGCGTTAGGCCCTGAACGAAAGTCGCCGCTCTTAATCCGCCAAAAAGCAGGAGAAACTGCCGTGGCGAGCGCGCGACCATAGCAACCGTTCGCGAGTCAGGCAAACGCCCGCTTCGAGTAAGCCGCAAATTCGGACCTATCCGAACTATCTGTTTATCGACTGCTAAAGCGGTATTCCGCCTTATCCGTCCATTCAGCTGGCAGACTTTGCCAAGCCGTTAAGGTCAGACTGCCAAGTCTACCAAAATTACCCCATCTGATCCGGGCTGGTCGAGCGGCGAGCGCGGGCAAGGCTGCGATTGTTTCGCTGGGGCAGGGGGGCGGGCTGGCAATTTAGGGGCAAATCGCGGCAAAAAAGTTGGTTTGAACACCTCTCCCTCGAGTTGCACGCCCGGGGTACGATGGGCGGACAAACGGTCTTTTCGCAGGCATTTTCGCGTCATGCAGCTCTTTGCCTGCCTCTCTATCCCCCAGCCCAACCTGCCGCGACCTCCTGCGGCCTGGCAAACCTAGGCACATGTCTCAACTCGACTACGACAACCCGCTAATCACCCGCTACGCCTCCCGCGAAATGAGCCAACTCTGGGGGCCGCAAAAAAAGTTCTCGACCTGGCGACGACTCTGGCTGTTTCTGGCCCGCGCCGAACGGCAACTCGGCTTGGCAATCAGCAACGAGCAAATCGCTGAGCTCGAAGCGAACCTCGACAACATTGATTTCGATGCCGCAGCGGCTCACGAACGCCGGTTGCGACACGATGTGATGGCCCATGTCCACACGCTGGGCGACCTCTGCCCGACCGCGCGGCCGATCATCCACCTCGGCGCAACCAGCTGCTACGTCACCGACAACACGGACCTGATTCTGATTCGCGAGTCGCTGGACCTCGTTCAAGCCCGACTGGTCCGCGTGATTCGCGACTTGGCTCGCTTCGCCAGCAGCCACCGCAGCCAGCC
>JBJTQD010000910.1:0-8160 GCA_046075445.1 Planctomycetota bacterium | reverse complement strand
GTCATCGCGTGATCCGGTCCGCCTACTCCTCTAACGCGTGTTGTCTCGGCATGCTGGTTCTCAGGTATCGCCGAATGCAATTGCATAACCGGGTCGCTTTATCGATCAAAGAGGCCTGACCCAGGCCTGACCCCTTTGATTCGTCTTCGATTCGTACCCGATAGCGGCCGTCTGGCCTGGTTTTTATCTTTCCCGTAAATGGCGATAATTGACGCGGAAGCAAATCAGCTTGATTGGAGACTGCGAGCGGGGCATGTTCGGAAATCATCGCTACGAGAAGTTACTGGCATTACTCAAGGATTCAGTCCTTTTTTCGAAGGACTGCCCGAAGAGACGCAGGCTCACGCATGCAGAGAAGGAGGGGTTGGGCATGGTAGCTGCCAATCAAATCCTCTACGGCGAGCCAGACATCTCCGTTGCTCCAAAGAACCTGAAGGAGCTATTGGATGCAATCGAACAACTCGGCAAGGGCAAATACTCCGCGGCGGTCTCTTGGTTGGCTGAACTTTGGTCTGACTGTGCGAATAGTCGCGTGAGGTATGCAGCGGGGCAAGCACTAAGCGAGCTGGGTACCCCGGAGTCATTCCGGGCCTTACATGAGCTGATTGAGGACGCAGCGCATTGGTCGACGAGGTATGCGGTTTCATCCGTGTTCAATGAGGATGCATCGACCGCATTTGATCGTCTTTTGCACTTTTTTGAGCCAGCCAGGCTTGCGCAGCCCGGGGGGACTGCTGTGCCATTGAATGCACTTGGTACCTTTCTTCCGACCATGCATGTCCCCGGGCCTGAAGGACAACATATGCCCGTATGGCATGATCCGCTGGCAATGACTTGGCTGAAACAGGATCCACGCTGGATCAAGCTGTGCGTTAAGCTTCGCAAAGACAAACAACTCGGTGATGTGGCTCGCTCGGTACTTGAATTTGCCTCGCCTGAACTGGTTCGGGTCGCTATCGAAGAAGTTCTGGCCTGCGAAGGTCCAAGAGTTATCCGAACGGCGGTGCATTCCAAGGGAGACTTGCTCAGTCGCTACGAACGTGGCGAGCACATTCAGGTTTGGAATGAGCTCAGGCAACATGAGGCGCTGGGCGGGAAACTTCTTGAGGAGGCGCGAGCAGTCGCAAAGGAAACGATGGCGCGAGTTGCGCGGAATGCGGATCGAATCAGCGAGCGGCTCGCGGCCCGGGGATGGCGAGTAGCGTTATTCAACCCTGAGATGCGCACAACTCCAAAAGTCGCTAATGAAGAGATTATGCAAAGGATTGAAAAGGAAACTGAAGTTCCATTGCCGCTGAGTCTCCGGGCCTTTTGGGAAATGGTCGGTGGAATCAATTTTGTTTGGGATTCCGAAAGCGGACATGCGCCAGACTTCGGCCTGGCTCTCCCGATGGATCAGCTCGATCCATTGTGCGTCTACTCTGCTGAACTGAGAACGATTTCAGATCTCGAGTCATGGGTTGAGTGGCGACAAACACGTCATCCCGAGCTTGTCGCACCATTTGAACTGACTCTCGCACCAGACCACTACCACAAAGCCGATACCAGTGGGGGGGCACCTTACATGATACAGCTGCCCTTTTGGGGAGTGGACCCGATTTTTGCGAATGAGGAACACGAATTGCCGTTCGTCGACTATTTGCGATTGAGTTTCCGTTGGGTTTGCTTTCCTCGCTTGGAGCTTCACTCCGCAAGGGAGGATGTTTGCCAATTTGTCGAAACGATGAGCGAGGGCCTGGAACCCTTTTAGGTTTGATGTCCGAATATGAAAACTGAAGAGGGGTGGGGAACCACTTAAGTGCACCGCCGGGAAGAGAAATGGGGAAGCAGCCGGGAAAAGTCGCTCATGGTGGAGCGGATGGAATCAAGCAGGGCGGGGAGAGGGAAGGGGGGCTCGGCGAAGACGATGCGGGGGAGGAAAAGGTGTCAAGAGGATAAGGTGTCAGGAACCGAAAAGCTAATTTTGCCGAAACGGTTCCTGACACCTTTTCTTCGCTCGCTGACACCTTTTCTTCGCTCGCGGAGCCCTGAAAGGGCGAGTCCGGGATGTGCGGTTTGAGCTCGCGGTTGAGGAAAGGGTAATCGCGATCGAACGATTTGGGCCGACTTTTGCTCTCGCTGCCACTGGAACGCTCCTTCAGGGCTACGGATTTCAAATGAGGATAAAGACTGCAAGCAAGATGCCTATCAATGCTGCAAATCCAAGAGCGGAAAGCGAGAACTGAGCCCAACGAAGGTATTTCCAGCGTGTTCTAAAAACCAATAACAGCAAGCTGAGCCAAAACAATAGCGTGATATCACCCAGTGTCCCTAGGTCATTTATGTTTCGCCCGATTTTATCGGGGATTGCAGTCTTACCGGCCCACGCAAGGATCAAGAAGAGAATAAGCAGAAATTGTAATATCACTAAAACTAGAGTTATAACATTTCCAAATGTTTCTTTAACAACTGCAAAAATATTTTTTTTGGGGATTGGGTCGCTGATGCTCATTTTCGGAATTTCACTCCAGCGTCTTCAGCCCGCGATTTCATGTCTCTGTATACGCCAAGGTCGCCTCGCATACCAGCATGATTGAATCAGTGCTTGTAATCATGGGATTCCCCAAGGCTTGATCTCAAAAAGCGAGTCAAGGTGATAACGCCAGATCAGCAAGACAGCTGCCGGCATTAGCAGGGAGAACGAGAGCAAACTGACCACGAAGGCAACTGGCGAGAATGTGTAATTCGTTTCCAGCCTCTGTCTGGCGGGTGCCGCGTATGCCACTCGCGGGTTTGACTGCCGGACGATGAATGCAGCAAGCATTAGCAAGCCCAACCGCGCTGGATCGACGAGAACGCCGTACAGTAAATTGCTAAAGAATTTCATTGCCGGGCGAAAGATTTGCAGCCACCATTCGCGGTCCTCAGTCGCGGCGATCAATCCCAGCAGAAGCAAACCTCCTAGTGCCCACCGCCCACCATGACTGGACACCAACCACCGGATTAAACCAGCCAACTTGAATCGCCCCCACCAGAGGCTTGGAATCACCATTACGCTGAGCAAAAATTGAATACTCCCCAACAAGTCTTTTTCCGGCCTGGTGCGCCAGACAAATGCCAAGCCTGAGAACAAATAATCCACCGCAACCACGAGAACCACGCCTCTCGCCAAAGCTGAATCAGGAATCAACTCACTCCTTATTCCCAATGCTTTCTCACCGCGGCTCGCACCACGTCGATATGCCAAATACCCAGCAACAACGCCGCAAAATAGAAAGTACCTCAGGCTGTAGTAAAGCCGGATGCCAACTGCGGAATCGGCGTTGTGGAAATACTCGAATCCCTCAAGCAAGAGCCAGTCTTCTACGGCTCTCCAAGCGACGAGCGCCAGCGAACCAAGCAAAAACAACAACACGACCAGACTTGCTCGAACCTGGTCGTGACGCAATTGCAGATAGGCAATAAAACTGGCGACTGCAATCAGCCAAACGACCAAGTCCTGGTGACTGGAAGTAGTGTCCAAACTCTCCAGGCGATTGACCAGGCCGAGATGGTCTATCGGTTTAGCCACTGGACTTGGTGACATCCACCAAGTCCCAAAGAACAAAGTAAGGGACCACGTTTGATTTTCCCCGATCCAACGCCAAGCCACTAAACCACCGAATAGTGCAGTGGCTATCCGGCCCACACCTCTTCCAATCCGAGCAAGCCAATGGCCGTCAATTTGGTAAGTCGGAGATAACGGCAACGTACCGGCGATTACCGCCACGAAAAGAGAGTTTATGGAGTCCCGTGCGGATTCTACCGAAAAACCCAGCCCCGAAATCAGCAGTGATGGAAGTTCTGACTCCGAAAACCAGGCAAACAACGGTACCAGCCGGGCGAAACGATAAAACCAGCGAAAGCTCACAGGATCGTGAACCGCCTGAACGCGCTCGTAGCGCCGTAAATCCACGATCGCAACCAGCGCCACTGCAATCATCAACAACTGCATAAGGCCCCGATTTTGTGGCAACTGAAGATAGAACCAGAACCAAGAGTCAGGCCCGAGAATTATTAGGGGAATCCAAAACTCCCGTGCAATCAGAAGTGCGATCCCGATCAAGCTGAGCAATAAAATTCCTCGGCTGGACCAGAGCCGCGCAGGGAGTTTGCGAACTTGCGAAAAAAACGAATCATCTTGATCGCGACAGAGTTCGAAAAACCCCAACGCTACAATTGCGGTCTGCAGCAGTTGCCAAATCCCGGCCGCGGAGGCGCCGGGGTCGATCCAAAAAGACATTGCCAGCGCGATGGCTAAGGTAAGCCCGAACAGGCTCGAAATTCCAAATCTCTTCGGGAGCAAGACTCGGCCCAGTGCGAAAAAAGGTCGGCTCTAAAAATCCTAAAAATGTCGATAGGGATAAACCGTCGAGCATGTCAGGCGCGCGATTCTAACCCTGCAACGGCCGACTGGCAAAAAGAGTTGGCCGACGCCAAGTTACCGAAAAAAGCGATACTTAGGGGATTGAATCAAAATTGCGTCGAAATCAAAGGGGTCAGGCTTCTTTGATCGATAAAGCGACCCGGTTATGCAATGGCATTCCTAGATACCTGAGAACCAGCAGGCCCAAACAACACGCGTTAGTGAAACAGGCGGATGAAGAAAAGGTGTCAGGAACAGTCCTGATTCCTTTTTTTCCCCGACGCAAGTTCGGGTGGTGGCTGGTTTGTTGACTGACGGTTTTAGAGCAGGATCGTCTTGGACATTCGCTCGGGGATTTCCTGCACGTAGCGGGGGACGAGGTAGCCTGGCAGAGAATTGCGCAGCTGTTCAATCAACCGCAGCCCCTCGGCTTGCGAGACTTCGAAATACTGTGAGCCGCTGACCCGATCGAGTTGGTGCAGATAGTAAGGAAGTACGCCGCACTCGAAGAGCCGCTCGGAGAGTTGGCTAAGTGTCTCGACGCAATCGTTCACGCCACGGAGCAACACGGCTTGATTTAGCAGCGTGACATTGCCGGCCGAGCGGAGATTGCTGCAAGCGAGTCGGACGTGGTCGTCTAGTTCCCGTGGGTGATTCGAGTGCAGGACTATCGCCACCGGTCGCGAGAAATCCTGAAGCAGCTCGACGAGTTCCCGAGTGACTCGCTGGGGGATTACGATTGGAAGCCGCGTGTGGATCCGCAGTCGCTGGACATGTTTGATGTGATGCAGCTGGGCGGCGAGGGCCCGCAGTCTTTCATCGACCAGCACAAGCGGGTCGCCGCCGCTGAGGATGACCTCGGTGATACTGGTGTCTTGGGCGATTTCTTTCAAACCCTCGAGCCACTGGTCGAGCGACTTGGGTGCGGCTTGGTAGGGGAAATTTCGGCGGAAGCAGTAGCGGCAATTGATCGCACAGGCGCCGGTCGTGATCAGCAGCACTCGGCCGGGATATTTCTGCAGCACGCCGGGAGCGCGAAAGGCCTCGTGCTCGGCCACCGGATCGGCAACAAACCCAGCAGCCGGTTCGTTTTCGCCAAGCTGCGGCAGGACCTGCAGCAGGAGCGGGTCACGCGGGTTTCCGCGTTCCATTCGCTCCACGAAAGGGAGCGGGGCAAAGGTAGGAAAATCAGGGGACTCAGCCAGAGAAACCGACTCGGGGGAGATGCCGACAGCCTCCAGCAGCCGGATCGGGTCCCGGACAGCGGTCCGCAGCAGCTCCTGCCAATGGCCTGAAGAGGCGCCGACAAAAGTGGGAGAGTTGACTAGAATTTGCATCTTCAACAAGTTACTCCAAGTCCGTGTTATTGATAAGGGTTCGCTGCGTGGGTACCTATAAGACGAGTGATTTTCGCAAAGGGCTGAAGGTTCAAATCGATGGCGAACCTTACCTGATGACTGAGATGCAGTTCGTGAAGCCCGGCAAGGGCAACGCGATGTACAAGTGCAAGCTCAAGAGTCTGACCCGCGGTACTGTGCTGCAGCGAACGTATAAAGGCGGCGATACACTCGAGTCGGCTGACGTTGAGGAAACGGCTGTGCAGTACCTCTACCGCCAGATGGACACCTTCGTCTTTATGAACAAGGCGAGCTTCGAACAGTATGAGTTGACCAAAGAGCAGGTCGATGACAACTGGGTCTATTTGAAAGACGGCATGGACTGCCAGATGGTCCTGTTCAATGGGCTGCCGATCACGCTGACTCCGCCGAACCATGTCGAGCTCAAGGTCGAGTACTGTGAGCCCGGTGTCCGTGGCGACACGGCAACCAACGTGACCAAAACGGTCAAGGCTGAGACGGGTGGCGAGTTCATTGTGCCATCGTTCATCAACATGGGCGACATCATTCGAATTGATACTCGCACGGGTGAGTACTTGGGCCGGACGAGCTCCTGATTCGTTCGCTCTGGCGAATTTGAATTGCTGAACTGGCCGGGGAGTTGCCAAGCCGCTGCTCCCCGGCATTTTTTTTGGACTGGCGAGTGGCTCTGTTGCGATTTGCGGTCCGCGTCGAGTTTTGTTGTCTACGGGAAAAAAGGAAACTGCCGCGATGCATGTTCAATTTTGGGGTGCAGCCAGAACGGTAACCGGCTCGATGCATTTGGTTTGCGTTGGCAACCGAAAGATATTGCTTGACTGCGGGCTATATCAAGGTCGCCGCAAGGAGTCGTTCAATCGCAACCGTGACCTTCCTTTTGACGGGAGCGAAATCGACGCCGTAGTGTTGTCCCATGCTCACGTCGACCATTGCGGCAACTTGCCATCGCTTTTCAAGCGAGGATTTCGCGGGCCGATTTTTTCGACCGCAGCGACCCGTGACTTGGCGACGATCATGCTGCTCGACTCGGCCAAGATTCAAGAAAGCGATGTGGCTTATGTCAATCGCCGACGAATTGCCGAGCATCAAACGCCCTTCGAGCCGCTTTACGTGACGCGCGACGCGGTCGAGACGATCAAGCTGTTTCGCTCCGTTGAATTTAACCAGATGTTTGATGTGACCGACGGGATTCGCTGTCGCTTTCATGTTGCCGGGCATATGCTCGGAGCGGCTTCGGTAGAGTTGCAGTTGACGGACACTGACGGCGAACGGGCCAATCTTCTGTTTAGCGGCGACATCGGCCGAGCTGAGCAGCCGATTCTGCAGGACCCGACGACACCTTCAGGAGCTGAATTCCTGATCATGGAAGCCACTTACGGCGACCGGCTTCATCCGCCCGGTGGGGATGCCAAGCAGATGCTGCTGGAGATTGCTCAAAAGGTTTACCGCCAGCGAGGGAAATTGATTATCCCTGCGTTTGCGGTTGGCCGGACTCAAGAGATCGTCTATCGCCTTAACAGTTTGGAGCAGGAAGGAAAACTGCCGCCGATGAAAGTCTTCGTCGACAGCCCGATGGCCGTCGATGCGACTCAAGTATTCCGATCGCATGTCGAGTGCTTCGACGAAGCGATGGTCGAGCAGATCCTCAGCGATCAGGATCAAGACCCGCTCGCTTTCAAGAACCTCTACTATATCCGCGGGGTTGAGTACTCGAAGAAGCTGAACGACCTCGACGAGCCATGCGTGATCATTTCGGCTTCCGGAATGTGCGAGTCGGGCCGCGTGCTGCATCATCTGAAGAACAACATCGGCAGTGCACGGAATGCGATTCTGTTTACTGGCTATCAGGCTGAGAATACGCTTGGTCGCCGGATTCTGGATGGTGCGAAGAAAGCCAAGATTTTTGGCGAGGAATATGACGTCCGCGCGGCGGTGTACAAGCTCGAAGCGTCCAGCGGTCACGCAGATCAGAGCGAGCTAGTGGAGTGGGCACGCAAGGTTTGTGCTAAGGGCAAGGTCCGGCAGATTTGCCTCGTGCATACGGAGATGGACGCGGCGACTGAGCTAAAGGCGAAGTTCGCGGCAGCTCGTTTGCCGCCGGTGGTAATTCCCGACCGCGAGCAGATCGTCGGGATCGATCGCTTGCGCTGACCGTAGAGCAATTGTCCTCAATTCCTCGGCGGTGAGCGGTAGGTCATCTATCGGGTTTGGAACGATGGGGGCAGTCGTTCTACGATTGGTTGACTTGGGTCGACTTGCGGTTTCGGGATGATCGAACGCGCTGCTGGTGGGTGCGCCCCGCGGTTTGGTTGATCACGAGCGCAGAGCTACCCGCGCTGGTGCGACCCACCCTACGAGCTTGGCGGTGAGTGGTTGATCTCTGGTCTTCACTCACTTTGC
>JBJTQD010000909.1:0-5885 GCA_046075445.1 Planctomycetota bacterium | reverse complement strand
GCTCAGGGCGGAAAACAAAAAAGAACCGGCGGCTAGCGCCTTGCCGCTCAGGGCGGAAAGCAAAAGGGGACGGGGGTTTCGTGAAACGCCCCCCCGTCCCCTTTTTTAATAACTCAGTCCGCTCGGTGTCCGATCACCAGTTTGCCGCCGGTGACTCGGTACTTGAGGCCCGCTGAGGCGAGGCCGGCTTGGAGCGACTCGCCCAGCGTTTCGGCTGAGAACGGCTGGATGCTGATTGGCGACTGAGGACTGACCTTCAGCTTCTGGTAGTCGACCTCAATCTCCACACCCAGCTGCATCGACGCCGACTGCAGGAACATTCGCAGCGGTGTCTGGAACGCCATCAGCGGGAAGGGGCGCTGCAGCTGGGCATCCAGCCCCAGCGTCCGCAGCGTCAGGTCGAGCACTTTCCGAGTCCGCGAGCACTCGCCTCCGGCATTCAGGACCAACTCGTCACCCGATTCAATCAGCGACAGGTCTAGGCTCTTCAGGACTTCGTCCAGCGCCTTGCGCGGAGTGCCGTCGCGGAACTGCCGCGTGATGGGCTCGGCCGACTTGAGCGCCTCCAGGCTCGACTCGGTCAGCCGCGGATCAACATCGGCCAACGTCGCCAGCTGGAGCACGACATCAACCGCCGGCGTGTTACGGTAACTCGCTGTGAAGGCCTGGCCGCTGGTGGCAAACTCGCCTTGCTGGAAGCCGGGCAGACCAGCTCGGGACATTCCCCCGGCAAATCCGCCGCCGGAAAATCCAGCGGGGGGAGTGCCGAAGGAGGAACTGGAGCTGGACGATGAGCTGTAAGACCAGGTTTGAGTTTGAGCGGACAGGGTGGAGGCCGCGGTTACAGCGAGCAGGGCCAGCGGAAGTAGGAGGAGCTTTTTCATCGTCAGGTTTCCTTATCGGTGGAAGTCGTGAGTTTCGTCGGAGTTGAGCCGTTTGGTTTTAGAGACAGAAAAAGGCGGGTTTGAGGATTTCGCCTCGAACCCGCCCCGGAAGGGGTTAACCCTGTAAGTTACCAGCCGCGAGTCCAGGTGTTGCCACCGCCGAATTCGTTGTGGTTGTTGAACCGAGTCCCGCTACCGCCACCGAATCCTCCGATTTCGCGGAAGCCCGAGCTGCTGTCGAATCCGCTGAAGGTGTTGACGCCGCGTGCGTAGTCGCCACCTTGGCCCATGTTGAAATAAGCACCGTTTGAGGTTCGCCAAGCTCCACTGTTGTTGTAGCCTGTGTTCTCGATGCCACCGACAGCTGGACGCGACATCCGGCCGATTTCGTTGTAACCCCCGAAGTCAGACCGCATTTCACTCCTCTGAAAACGATCGGGCGAGACTCGCATGGTGGTCATCTCATCGTGTCCGCCGAAAGTCTGCTGAGAGCGGAAAGTCGTCCCTCCAAAGCCGGCAGACCAGGTTTCGTTGGTGCTTGAGGTGCGGCTCGAGCTCCAGCTAGTCTCTTCAGAGAACTGTGCGTTGGAGGTGCTTGTCATTCCCAGAGCCAAAACCATCCCGAGAAGCAGAGCGGAAAGAGTCGTGCGTTTCATTTCAGTATCCCCTTGTTTTTTATTGTTTTCTGTCTGCCGCAGTCTCTTGCTGCGACCTGATGAACAGGAAATGGGAAAGGGGCAGGGGAGGGGATAGCCAATTCCGGGAATTTTTTGGGGAGCGGAAAAAGCGGTGAAAACCGGGGTAAACACAGAGGACGCAGAGGGGCGCGGAGAGAAGTTAGAGGTGGAGGAAAGGGATTTGATTGAAGGACTAAGGTAGGGAGACGATGGCGTTTGATAGACTTGGGCTAATTGAATCATGAATGGATTTGTGACAGTTTTTTTCGAAGTTCGAGTTAGCCGAGGTTCCTTTGTCCAAACTGTTTTCCACATTCCAGCTGCGCGACATTACGCTCCGCAACCGGATCGCTGTCGCGCCGATGTGTCAGTATTCGTCCGATGATGGGTTTCCAAGCGACTGGCATTTGGTTCATCTCGGCTCGCGCGCCGTTGGTGGCGCGGGGTTAGTTATCGCCGAAGCGACGGCGGTTGCTCCCGAGGGCCGGATCAGCCCGGGGGATGCGGGCATCTACCACGACGAGCACGTCGCCGCCTACGCTCCGATCGCCGACTTCATCCGCCGCCAAGGAGCCGTGCCGGGGATTCAGCTGGCCCACGCCGGACGCAAAGCGAGCGCGAGCCGTCCGTGGGAGGGCGACACGCACCTCGATGCGGCTGCGGGTGGCTGGGAACCGATCGCGCCATCGGCCGTCGCGTTCGGCGGAAATCTGCCGCGTGTCCCCACAGAGATGACGATCGCTGACATTAACCGAGTGCAAGCCAACTTCATTGCTGCCGCGGAGCGCTCGCGGGCCGCCGGATTCCAGTGGCTCGAACTGCACTTCGCGCACGGCTACCTGGCCCATGAGTTTTATTCTCCGCTCAGCAATTTCCGCACTGACCACTACGGCGGCAGCTTTGAGAACCGAACTCGCTTCCTTCGCGAGACGCTGCAAGCGGTCCGCTCGGTTTGGCCGGAGCGCTATCCACTGACCGCGCGGCTCTCGGTCACCGACTGGACCGCTGGCGGCGTGACGCTGGAGGAGTCGATCGAGCTGACTCGGCTGCTGAAGTCCGATGGGCTGGCCTTGCTCGATGTCAGTCATGGCTTTGTCGTCCCCGACATTTCGGGAATCCCTTGGGGCCCCGGATTCATGGTTCCGGCGACAGCCCAGATCCGGCGCGAAGCGGAGATTCCGGTTGCCTGCGGATGGATGATCACCGAAGCAACACAGGCCGAGTCGATCATCGGCGATGAGTCGGCTGATTTGGTGATGCTTGCGCGGGAGTTTTTGCGCGATCCCTACTGGGCGTATCATGCGGCCCGTGCGCTTGGGATTGAGAACCCTGGAAATGTCTTACCGGTGCAGTATGCGAGAGCGGTGGGCGGTTAAGGTTCGGGATTTGGGGAATGGTGAGCGAAAAGAAATTTCAAGCGTTTGTTAGCAGAGAACAAAAGCCTCCACCGACACGAGGTCGGTGGTGGCCGCTTTGACTTATACTTTGATTGGAATTAATCCATAGGCGAATGTTTTCGGCGCAGGATCAACCGCACCGCGCCTCGCCTAACGGCTACGGGCAAAACGAAGAAAGGTCCGAGGCAACGGTCTTTTCTCCAGTTATCCGATGTCGCAACTGATAGAAGATCGACTCGTCAATGTCATCGATCGAACCGGTTCCTTTGCCAAGTAGGCGGAGAGTGTCCTCGATCTCTTGCTTGAAGATTTGCAGACATCGCGCGGCACCTGTTGGACCTCCCGCGCCGAGTGAAAATGCCATGGGCGCCCCGATGAGCACGGCTTTGGCGCCGCAGCCTCGCGCGACGACCACATCGGCTCCCGTGCGAATTCCTCCGTCGAGATAGACTTCCAGCTGGGAACCGGCGGCTCGCAACTGCGGAACAATCTCCTGCAGCATGTGCAGCGTTCCGGGCGTGCAGTCGACTTGGCGTCCGCCGTGATTGGAAACGACGATCGCCGCAGCGCCTTCCTGTTCAGCCCGCCGCGCGTCTTCGTAATTGTGCACGCCCTTGATGATCAGCGGCTTGTCGCCCCAAGCCTTGCGAATCCAACCGAGGTCATCCCAGGTCACTGCCGACTCAGCCAACTGCTTGCCGATCGGCATATAGCCCATCGGCTTGCCGGGCTGCAGTTCGATGTTGGGAAAATCCATCAGCTGGCCATCAGCCAAAAACCCGAACAGCCAGCCGAGATGTTTCCAAGTGCGGAACTGGAAAGCCTGCCGGGTCCGCTCCTTGTACATCCCCTGAAAGAACTTGCTGACAAACGAGGCTTTGCTTTGGGTCGAGGCACTTATCTCGCCGATCAACTGCGAGGAGCTGTTCCGTTTGTCGCCGAGTCGATTTCCCGCGACTGCCGTGTCGATAGTCAGGATGAGGGCCTGGAAGCCAGCAGCTTTGGCCCGCGCGATTCCGCGCTCAGCAACTTCGCGGCCGCCGACAAGGTAGAGCTGAAACCAGCTGGGGCCCGGGGTTACTTCCTTGACTCGCTCCATCCGCGTTCCGGTGAGCGTCGAGAGCGCGAACATCACATTCGCATTGCTTGCAGCTTCCCCGGCAACCGCTTCTCCTTCGGGCCAAGCCGTGCGGAGACTGCCGATCGGAGCAACAATCACTGGCATGCTGACTTTGGTTCCGAGCAGAGTGGCCGAGGTATCGACCGCTGCAAAACGAACAGCGCCGCTGGGGTTAAGATTCACCTCGCGAAAGGCGTCTCGGTTGCGCTTCGCCGAAGTCTCTTCCCCGGCTCCACCGCGATAATACTCAATCGCGTCCTTGGGCATTCGTTTGAAGCAAAGCTCCATCAGGTCGGCGATCGCGGGCGAGGCGGCGGCACGCTTGGCCCATTTCTTTGCCGAGCGTCGATGAGCCGCCAACAGCAAACTTTGAAACGGCATTTTCCGGGTGGCCAGCGATCGGTCGGTATAAAGCCCGGGGATTCGGCTGGGGTCTTGGCTTGGTTTGCTCTGGCTCATCTCGACTCGGAAACTGCTTTGTGGAAGAAACGCGATCGCGCGGTGAGTAGCTCAATCAGCTCAGCCGCATGCCACTCACTGCGTTATTTGCAAGAGATGTCACTTTGTTTGGACAGATGCTCAGTATCCCGTGCGAGTCCGGCGGTGTCAAAGCAACGAGACAATTCGTCACCAGTTAGGAGTTCGCTTCCTGGCAGCAGCCGAGATCCTTGAGCCGAAAGTGGGGCTTAATTCAGCGAATCGAATTGTCGCTTCAGGCGGCCACTTTAATTCCCGCCTTCCCAACCGCAGTCCTCTGTGGAGTGCCTCCAAAGAATTCGTTGCAGCTCCGCCACCGTATCTGGATCGCGGCAGATCGTAGTGTGAGTTGCCGGGACGTACCGCTCGCTCTCGACGCCAGCAATCCGCGCGCTTTCAACACGGACCACGCCGTCCGTCCAGCCTTGCAAGACCAAGTGCCGACCGGTGCCGATGATCGAGTGGTATCGGACGTGAGGGCTGTGTGGCAGGTCGCTGAGGATCTTCAGAAATGGCTGGTCGGGATCGAGCAAGTCGATACTGTTGGGCAGCCGGCCGCGCTCGTCGAACTTAAATCCACCCTGATTATCGGCTAACAACTGATCGAGTTCCGGATTCTCTTGATCGATTAGGGCACTGCCGAGTCGCCCCAGGCAGCGGCCCGCGAGCGCACTCCCTTTGTGCGGTGCGGCGATCATCACGACGCGATCGACCAGCGGATGCGGATCGAAATAAAGCTGCTGAGTCAAACGCCCGCGAGTGCATTCGTCTGTCGCGACCATTTCCAGCGGCAAGTTCGCCACGCCATTCCAGACCTCTTCACCGCTGTAAGCAGTCAGCAGTCGCGCGATCAGTCCGCCCATGCTGTGCCCGACAAGCACCGTCTGACGGAGCGCCGGGTCGCGCCCCTCAGGGTCATAGTGTTCTGCCAGTGCAGTCAGCTGCGCTCGCAGCTCTCCTGCCGATCGGACAAACGGAGCGCCGGTTGAATATTGAAACGACCAGAACTGATAGCGATCCATCAGTTCGGGTGAGGCACGGAGTTCGTTGTAGATTTCGGCCCAAACCGTGCGGCTGGAGATCAGTCCGTGAATGAAGACTACGGGGATCTTCCCCGGCTGATAGGGCTCGGACATAGCCAGCTGGCCGGCTGCCTCGGGGCGATTGGGGAAGAAGAAGTTTTTCCAAACATCGTTCTCAGCATGGTGCAACCCAAACGCGAGGCTCGCGGTCAAGTCGCGCTCCAGAGGAAACTCGGTTCCATCCAGATCAATGCGCTCACAGTTGAGCGGATTAAGCAGCTTCAGCCGCGAGCCATCGGGCTCAAGCA
>JBJTQD010000908.1:0-9625 GCA_046075445.1 Planctomycetota bacterium | reverse complement strand
AGGCTGCTGGTAGGGAGGATGCGGAAGAGGCAGGGGGCTGGAAGAACCATGGGACTCATGGGACTCATGGGACTCATGGGACTCAAGGGAAAGCCGGTCAGCAGGCAAGACTCAGGGACTCCGAAGAATCTCGGGATGCGCGTCTTGGCGGGGTCTATTGCCTCGTGTGACTATCGCCAACACGCTTACCGTCCTCGGCGTTTTGGCTTGCGGTCCGGTTTACCGTTGGAGCGTTTGCTGCTGCGGCCTTCGGAGGCGCGGGGGGCCCGCGCGCGGCCCGAGAGACCGCGGCTGGAGCTAGAACCGCTGCCGCGACTGCCGCTGCGACTCTCGCGACTGCCGCTGCGGTAGCTGTCCGGCAGCCGATTCGGGCTGTCGGTGACCGCTCGGCCGAGCGAATCGACAAAATCGAATTCCAACTCGCGACGCTCGAGATCTACTGAACGCACGCGAACACTGATGGCATCCCCGAGGCGAAATTGGTTCTCCTTGCGATGACCGCTGAGCGTCCTCGTTGTCGAATCAAACACGTAGCTGTCACGGGGAAGATTCTCCAAGTGCAACAGCCCCTCAGCCGGAATCTCGCGGCCTTGAACGAACAAGCCAAACGACTCGACGCCAGTTACCGTTCCGGTAAAGACGGTCCCGATCCGGTCAGACATATAACTGAGCAACTTCAACTTGATCAGTTCCCGCTCTGCCTGTTCGGCTCGAAGTTCGGTCTCGCTGCAGTGCTGGCCGATCTGTGACAGCCATTTGAAATCCGATTGCGGACGCTTCCCGTCCAGCAAATCGCCTACCATTCGATGAATCACAAGGTCCGGGTAACGACGAATCGGCGAGGTGAAATGGCAGTAGTGGTCGCTTGCCAGCGCGTAATGCCCTGAGTCCTTTGGACTGTAGACCGCTTTCTGCATGCTGCGGAGCACGGCGAAGTGGACCGCGTGCTGCTCGGGGCGAGCCCGAGCAAGATCGACAATTCGTTTGAGTTCAAAGCGGTCTTGAAGGTTATCGGTTTTAAAGCCGAGGTTTCGGACAAACTCAGTCAGGTCGCGGAGTTTCATTTCGGAAGGCGGTTCGTGGACGCGGCGAAGCAGGTGCAGGTCGAGGTCAGCCAATTTCTGGGCGACGGCTTCGTTGGCGGCCAGCATAAATTCTTCGATCACCTGATGGCTCTCGGTGTATTCCTCAACGTGGGCACCAGAGACTTTGCCCTCTTCATCGAGATCGATCGCTACTTCGGGCAAGATCAAATCGATCGAGCCGCGACCCATGCGGCGTTTGCGCATCGTCATCGCCAACTTGTGCATGTTCGCGACGAGCTCGAAAACCTGCGGCGTCAGCTTGTCCCGCCAAGGTGTCGAATTCGCCAGATAGTCATCGATCTCCTCGTAGCAAAAGCGATGTGCGCTTTTGATAATCCCACGGCACCATTCGGCTCCGATCACGACGCCTTGCTCGGTCATCTCAATTAGCACGGTCATGGTGAAGCGGCGACGATTGGGCTGGAGACTCGCCAAATTATTGGAGATGATCTCCGGCAGCATCGGGATGACGCGGTCGGGTAAATAGACGCTGTTACCTCGTGCGTAGGCTTCTCGGTCGAGCGGCGATCCACGCTGGACAAAGTGCGAGACGTCCGCAATGTGGACACCGAGTTGCCAATGTCCGTTCTCCAGACGCTCCAGCGAGATCGCGTCGTCAAAGTCGCGGGCTTTCATTGGGTCGATCGTGACCACGGTATGCTTCGTGAAATCGACTCGATCTGCCGACTCTTTGCCGGAGTTGAATGCTTCCGCTTGGCGGCGTGAGTCCTCCAGCACGTTCTCAGGAAACTCGCCGGGGAGAGCGAACTCATGGATGATCATTTCGGTATCGACGCCCGCTTTGCCGCGCGGACCGAGGACTTCGACGATCACACCTTCGCCGTCATCGGTGTTGCTCGGGAAGCGCACCATCTCGACAACGACTTTATCGCCGGGACGGCAGTCCTTTGCTCCGGCATCACCGACCAGAATCGCCGAATCGAATGTTCCGCCATCGACGAGGACCAATCCCAGACCAGCTCGTTCGCGATAAGTCCCAACGAATCGATTCGTGCGACGGCGGACAACTTCAACAATTTCACCCGTGCGGCGTTGGTCGCCACCTGTGCGTCCTCGAGAAAGCCTAGCGATCACGCGATCACCGCTGGCTGCGTCGAGGATTTTCCTCGGGGGGATAAAGAGGTCTTGGCTGCGGTCGCCGGGGACGGCGCCGTCCGGAATAACAAAGCCATAACCGGCCGCCGCGCGGCGGAAGGCCCCGTACACTTCTCCGGATCGAAGGCGACGATGAGTGGGCTCGGTGCTCTCAGAGGAACTCTCTTCTTTGAGCGGTCGTGCAGGGCGACTTTTGACTGGTCGCTTCTGATTACCCGCTTGCGGCGCGGGCGTGGTTTCCGCCGAGCGCCGCGGTTTCTCACGGGTTGGCTCAGCGGGTAGGAGTTGTTCTCCGCGGAAAACCAAATGCTTTGGTCCCCACTTTAGATGCCGCGAGGCAATCAATCGCTTGATCGTTCTCTTCAAATCGCGAAGCTGGTCTTCTTCCAACTTCAACCGTTTGGCGAGAATCGCCGGTTTGGCGGGTTGGTATCCGGGCTGCTGGATGAGCGCCAATAGGCGTTCCTGCAGCGAATTGCTTTGTGTGTCTTTGTTCATGGAGTGATTCCATCCCTTTGAAAATATTCTTTTGAGTGAAAGGCGTGCGGATTTACCTGATGCACGCGAAAATCCAGCCTTGCTGGCTGGGAAAACAAGCCTTCCGGAGCCCATTCGGAGAAGCTGGAGAATTTGTAACGTCAAACTTTGCGGGTGGGGTAATCTCTGCCTTGAGGGAGATTGTCGATTTTAGCTGGCTTGTGGAGCCTTCCGATTATACCAAACAGACTCGTTCTGTCGGTTTGGCAGAAGGTTCCGCCCGGAGTGTGCCAAGGATGGCATCGCTCCCCATTTTCAAGTCAGGAGATTCCAGTCCATGCGAACATTTATCATGATCGCCCTCGTGCTGGTCGGGGCAGGCACCGTCTCTGCTCAACAGCCGGCAGCTTACAACTTCTCAAGCCCTGTCCAAGCTTATCCTGCGGGTTACGCCCCGCAGCCTGTGGCTCCGACGATGCAGCCTGGCATGACGCCAACAACGGTTGCTCCTCAGCCAGCTTATTTCAACAACGCTGCTGGTTGTGATGCCGGTGGTTGTGATGCCAGCGGCTGCGATGCCAACGGCAACGTCTGGAACGGCGGACGCCGTTTTGGATTAGGCAACGGTTTCGGCAATGGCCTCGGCAATGGTGGCTTCGGCAACGGCGGTTGCGATTCGGGTAACTGCGGTGGAGCCGGCTGCGACAATGGTAATTGTGGCGGCGGCGCTGGCTGCGATGGCGGCAATTGCGGTGGTGGAATCGGCGGTGGTCGTGGCTTGTTCGGTGGACTGCTCGGGATGGGCTTGTTCAACCGCTGCTGCGGCGTGGGTGGCGCTTCGGGACACGGTGTTTATCACAACCTGTTCGGTGGCTTCAGCGAATCAAACAACATGAACCTCGACTCGATGTCGGCTCCTGGTGGCGACCTGGACCTCAGCATGAAAAATGGCTGGTTGGTTGGTCGCGCTTGGGGTCATCAAGTCGACTGCAACTGGCGAACGGAAATCGAAACCGCTTATCGCAACAACAGCGCCTCTGATTTCGAGGTAGGTGGTGTTGGCGGAGCCGACGTCGCAGGTCGCTTGAATGTGCTGACCGGTATGGTGAACATCGTTCGCGACCTTCGCCCGATGGGCCGTTGCGGCGACATTCGTCCTTACGTCGGTGCCGGTGCTGGTATCGCTTTCCTGGACCTCGAGACTGACTCTCCAGTCCCCGGTGGCTACCTTGACACTCGCGACTCGACCTTCGCTTACCAAGCATTCGTCGGTGTCTCGCGAAAGGTTCGCAACTGCGTTGACCTTTACACCGAATATCGCTTCTTTGGCTTGGATGACTTCTGCGTCAACAGCTACGACCAGGGCGACGACTTCGTCGATGCTCTTCAGGGCAACCTGACCCAGCACAACTTCCTGTTCGGTATGCGGGTTTGGGTCCGCTAGGACTCGCTGGACAGTTAGCTGACTGTCCGCCAACCAGACGACTTCTGACCTGAAAAGGTTCAGGAGAAATCGAAAACACGAGACGGCTCGAGGGATTCCTCGGGCCGTTTTTCGTTAATCGGGTGAAATTAGCCGTGACTTGCTCTCAGATTGTATGCAGCCAGCGGGGGAATTACACTTTTCTTCCGGTTGATAGCAAACGCGAACCCGCTCCCAGCTTTAAGGAACCGGATCATGGCAGAACCGTCAGGGAAGAATAACAGCAGCGAATTTCAACCCTACATCCCCGCCTCCGACGGCAGCGTGGCAGAGTTTACGCTGAAGGCCATCCTCCTCGGAGCCTTTTTCGGGATTCTGTTTGGAGCATCGACCGTCTACTTGGCCCTCAAAGCGGGGCTCACCGTGTCCGCCTCGATCCCGATCGCCGTGCTGGCGATTTCGATCGGTAAGCGCATCCTGAAGACCACCATTCTGGAGAACAACATCATCCAGACTTGCGGATCGGCCGGCGAGAGCGTCGCGGCGGGCGTAGTTTTCACGCTGCCTGCCTTTATCTTTCTCAGCGACGGAATCGGCGCAGACTATTTTGAAGTCTGGACAATCATGACGATCGCCATCTTCGGCGGCATCCTCGGGACTCTGATGATGATCCCGCTTCGCCGTCCACTGATCGTCAAAGAACATGAAACGCTACCTTATCCCGAGGGCACGGCCTGCGCCCAGGTTCTGATCGCCGGCGAGAAGGGTGGCAGCTTTGCCCTCACTGCCTATTTTGGCTTGGCCTTTGCCATCGTCTACGCGATGCTGCAGAAGGTCTTTCACGTCATTGCCGAAACCCCTAGTTACATGACTCGGGCTGCGAACAAGTATCTCCCATCCGCCAACGTCGCGGGTGAAATCACCCCTGAGTATCTCGGTGTTGGTTACATCATCGGTCCAAAGATTGGCGGCATTCTCGTCGGTGGCAGCGTGATGGCGGCGTTCGCGCTGACGCCGCTGCTCTCGACTCTGGTGGCCCCGGAGCGAATTGCTGATCAGCTCATTAAACTCGGATACAAACTGGAACGCTTCGGCTGGGATCCCGACGCGAAGAGTTTCGCCAATTCGGCCGGGGCGATTTACTTTGCTTACATTCGGCAAATCGGCGCGGGTGCCGTTGCCGCGGCCGGCTTTATCACGCTGCTCAAGACGCTCCCCACGATTTGTTCTTCGTTTGTCGAAGCCGTCCGTTCGCTGTTTGGAAAAAGCCAAGGCGAGCGGAGCCGCACCGACGACGACCTCTCAATTCTGATTGTCGTCCTCGGCAGCCTCGGCCTCGTCGGCTTGATGACCGTACTGCCGAACATTCCTGGCGAAAACCTTCAAAGCAAACTGCTGGTTGGTTTGCTGGTGATTGTGTTCGGATTTTTGTTCGTTACGGTCGCCAGCCGAATTGTTGGCATCATTGGCTCGTCGAACAGCCCCATCTCGGGAATGACGATTGCCACCATCATGGGCACGGCCTTGGTCTTCATCGCTTTTGGCTGGACCGGCAAACTCTACGAGCCGATGGCCTTGGTCGTCGGCAGCATGATTTGTATTTCGGCAGCCAACGCGGGTGCAACCAGTCAGGATCTCAAAACCGGGTACTTGGTGGGGGCTACGCCGAAGTATCAACAATTGGCTCTGTTCATTGGCGTGATCGTTTCCTCGCTGGTGATCGGCTTTACCGTCAAATTCCTCGACACTCCTTCGCCCGAACAGTTGGAAGCGGGAATCAAGCACGCGATTGGTGAGACTTACAATGCACCGCAAGCGACGCTGATGGCGACTTTGATCAAGGGGTTGCTCTCTTTCAATCTCGATTGGCAATACGTACTCGCGGGCGCCTTCCTGGCAGTCACGATGGAACTCTGCGGAATTAAAGCGCTCTCCTTCGCCGTTGGGTTGTACCTCCCGCTGGCCACGACTCTGCCGATCTTTATCGGTGGACTGATTCGGGGAGCCTCGGATTGGTACCGTGGCGTCGGCAAGAATAATGCGAAGCATGATTCAGCCGAAGAGGAACTTGGCAAAGGCAACCTGTTTGCAACGGGTTTGGTTGCTGGCGGTGCCCTAGCTGGTGTGATCTTCGCGCTGCTCACCGTTGCGATCGAGAATTCCGACGCAGCGGCACGTAAGGCAGCCAAGGATCAAGCCAAGGCCGCTGTGGGCGCGGCGAGCGATGAGGCTGCGAAGGCAGATCAACCTGCCGGCGAAGCGGCTCAAGCTCCCGCGGAGATTCGGACCCTCAAGACGCGGCTCGAGGAGCTCAGCTTCGAACGCAAATGGGAACATCGAATCGAAGAGAAGCTTAAAGCCGAACACCAAGACTGGACTGAAAAGCAGATCGCCGACGAAGCGAAATCGCAGCTGACACCGCAATTCAATCTGCTGGGCGTGGCTTGCTTCGCCTTTATGGCCTTGGTGCTGTTCCTGATTTCGCTGCGGAAATAATCGCGGTTCGATCTTAGAGCAGATGTCCCCAAACTGTTCGGAAGCTTTAGAAAAAGTATCCACTCAGGGTTCTGAGCGATTGGGGACGATCGCTCTACGACCTGGCAATGCAATTCGCTTCTTGATTGGGCGGATGCAGCGGTGCTCGCTCACTTGCACCGCGGAATTCGCCCGCGCTGCACCTCGCTGCTGGCTACGGGCTAAACGATTACAGAGCGACTGGAGACTTTCGCTTCATGATCTAGCCTTTGTAGATCTTGCGGCCCAATTGGGGGTTGAACGAGGTCCATTTGCTGCCAGAGTTGGCATCCTCGGCGATGACCTGTCGCAGATTGGCAAGTTTCGCATCGAGGTTATCGAGATGGTGCAGGGCGACCGCTTCGAACGTCATCGGCAACTTAGGGCTGCCGAATTCGTACTCGCCGTGATGGCTAACGACCATGTGCTTAAGTCTCAAAGCCAACTCCGGCGGAAACGCTTCACCAGTTAATCGCTCTGAGTGGACAAGTTTCCGATCGAGAATCGAAACACCCTGCACGAGGTGACCGATCAGCTGTCCTGCATCGCTGTAACCCAGGTCCGGTTCGTAGGTCAGCTCTTCGACTTTGCCGAGGTCGTGCAGTAGGACGCCCATCAGGAGCAGGTCATCATCGACTTCGGGATAGAGCGGGCTGACGGCTCCAGCGAGTCGCATCAGGGAGACGACGTGCTCAAGCAGACCGCCTTGGTAGGCATGATGATTTTTTACGCCGGCCGGAGCACGGCGGAGTTTCGAGACCAACTCCTCGTCGACCAGAATGCATTCGGCGAGATTGCGCAGATGGACATTCCGCATACCCCGCAGACGGCTGGAGAACTCGGCAAACAAAGCATTAATCTGCTGGCTGGAGACGGTCTCAAATTCGCTGTGGTCGATCTGCTCGGCTGGAATGCGGCTGATCGCTTTGACGATCACCTGCATATTGTTGTTGTAAAACTGAGCAGTTCCTTTGACGAGCAAGAAGTCGCCGTTAGCGAAGCTTTCGTACAGCCGCTGGTCGGCATTCCAGACCATTGCGTTGATTGAGCCGGTGCGGTCGCTGAGCCGCATTTGCAGGTAGAGGTTTCCTTGCCGGTTTGGCCGTAGTTGTTTTTCCGAGACAAGAAACACTTGGTCGACGGATTCTCCATCGACGAGATCGGTAACGAAGCGACGGCTCATGCGAATTTACTCCCGCGATTGTTTTGCAGGGGTAGATTCTAGGGTCCGTCGAGGAATCCCGAAAGCCGCAGGCTGGGCGATTGGTGGAGTGGTCGCTGGTTTAGGGTTCACCTCGCCTGCGATAAAGCCTTAGCGGCTTTGGGCTACGGCGACAGCTGCGGGCTTAACGAAGAATGGGGAATGAGGAGGTCAAATTCCACATTCCGCATTCCGACTTATCGCAAATACCGAATTCGCTTTTCGATATCCGTGTTCACTGAATGATATCGCCGGTAGAGGTTGCCCGAGTCAAATCGTGTTTCGCGGATGTAGAGCACATCATCCAAGCCGATGCTTTTGGTGAAAATCGGCAGCAAGTAATCGATCCCGGTTTGCGAGATATGCATCCGAACCGGATCGTAGAACGAGTGATGCACGTTTCGGGCATGGATTAGCCCCCACTGATCGCGGAATCCGTTGCCGGGGTAGTGCGAGACGTGAAAGCCGTCATTCTGATTCCACTGCAAAGTGGATACTGCGTTGTTCTGGCCCTCGAGCAGCATCTCGACTGCTTTACCGCCGAGTTGCGAAGCGTAAAAGCGATCAAACCCGACCGGCCGTCCGCCGCGCTGAGTATGTCCGACTTTTCTGGTGAAGATCGCGCTGCTGGCCGAGTCATTCAGTCCCATCTGGGTGAAGAAGCGATCGCCCAGTCGTTCGATGAGCAGTTCGCGCAAACGGTCGGCTGCACCGCTTAACTTTAAATTTCCTGCCGGATCAGTTGAACGCTCTTCCGCACCGAGGACTTCACCGCTTTTGCCGACAACACCTTCGCCGCAAACTATCAGCAAGTTGCGCTGCAGGTGATAGATTTCCTTCACTCGCTCGACGAGCGAGTCTTCATCGATCGGACTTTCCGGAACGAGGATGATGTCCGGTTGACCGTAGGCGCTCCCCAGTGCGATGAATCCGGAATGTCGTCCCATCACTTCAATGATCGCGATCCGGCGATGACTCTCGGCCGTCGTGCGAATCCGCCTGATACCACCGACCGAAACGAATACGGCCGTGGCATAGCCCGGCGTGACATAGTTCACCATCTGGTCGAACTGAAAGTTACCGGAGAAGTTGGAGCGGAAAGCTGGATTCTCGCGGTAGACAAATCCCTCACCGTTCTTGGGATTCTTCACCCGCACCCACTTGTCCGATTCGTTGGGGAAGTTCAGCCCGAGATCGTTGTCGATCGTTTTCGGAGCGAGGACCGTCGGCAAGCGATCGCACAGGGGCTGTAGTCCATTGAGCGTTCCGTCGCCGCCGATGCAGATCAGGCCCTCGATTTTGAGCGCGTCGAGCCGGCGTGAAATGTCATCCAGCGAGGCTTTGTCGTCGGGGTCGACGTATTTGCGGGAGGCACCGAGAACAGTTCCGCCGTAGTCAGCGTCCAGTTCTGGAATGGTGCGATACAGCGGGTTGAGGTGGACGTGGGGGACACGCGGGTTATAGATCGCATCGAAGCCGCTGATCAGTCCGATGACTTCGACTTTTAATTGATTGGCCCGCGTCACGGCTCCAAAAATGGTCGCGTTCAGTGCGGGAGTATCGCCGCCGGCGGTCAGAATTCCGATTCTTTTCATCTGTGTTTGGGGATTTGAGCGAGGGTTGAAGCGGTCAGTGCCAGAGAGTGATTTCGTCGAAAAGTCGCGAGTTGGCCGAAGGATAACGAACCGGGGCAGGGCTGTTCAGGTCAATTTCCAAATAGCAGTTTCCACATACGGAAAGGCAGCGAACAGGAGATGTCCTGGATGTTGCTGGCACTCTCTGCTGGCGGTGCCAACCTGAACTCGGTCG
>JBJTQD010000907.1:0-2935 GCA_046075445.1 Planctomycetota bacterium | reverse complement strand
ATCGAAAGACGCTCCGGAATCCGCCAAGCCTGCCGACCGCGATCAGCCACGACGACGACGCAATTAAGTCGGCGTCTTCTTTCCTTAAAGTTTCTCACCAAGCGTCGCTCTCAAACAGCGACGCTTTTTTATTTCTCGACTTGTTTCGCTCGCGACCACTGTTTGCGGCGATACTCCTTTCGTGTCAAGCAACGGTTTCGACTCAATTGCCCTTGGGATAGGATAAAGCCCGATCGAGCCTCGCAATCAGCAGGCTCAAATCGCTTACTCACTCAGCCCGGGCTTTGACATGCGAGCAATCTCAGGACCTTATCAAGTTAGCCCTCCGACTCTTATCTCGTGCTGCACGCAGTTCTCGCTGAATTTCGTTCTTGCTGTGCTCGCACTACTTTGGACGACTGCTTCGGCCCGCAGCGACCAGCCCCGCCAGTCGCAGAGCCTTGACGGGCCTTGGGAAATTTCTCTCGATTCCGGAGCGAGTTGGCATCCCTTTACCGTCCCCGCTCCGGTCGAAGACCGCTTCGACTGGGATTTCGAGGGTGTGTCCCAATTCCGCCGGGAGATACAGCCGGTTCGGATCGATTCCGGCGAGCGGCTGTTCCTCAGGTTTTCGGCAGTAGCCGCGAAGGCCAAAGTCTATTTCCAAGATGAATTGGTTGGCGAGCACTTGGGGGGCTGGACCCCGTTTGAATGCGAGATCACCGAACAAGCGAGACGCTCGAGCAAAGAAACCGCTTGGAAATTGCGAGTGGAAGTTGACGAGTTAGTGGGACACAACACACAAGGCTTCCTGCCGGTCGTGATTCCGCATTTCGGTGGGATCTGGCAGAGCGTATCGCTAATCAAAACCGGCAGCAATCGATTTCTCCAGGACCGGACACTCGCGACAACTGCCGAGGTTGCCGAAAAAAACGCCGCGGCTTCTGAACTCACAGTCCGGTTTGGAATTAATTCTCCGCACACGCTGAACGGTCGCCGCGTGGAAATCGCCCTGCGAAAGAAAGGAGCCGACGACTTTGCTTCGCTCAAGACGGCAGAGCTCTCGGAGCTCGCGTCGCCCGCCCCCGAAGTTCCCTTCACTGCAAAGAACGATCGCTTTTATGAATGCACGCTCATGGCTGAAGTCGAGAAGTGGAGCCCAGAAGCTCCCACTTGTTACCAACTTCGGCTTCGACTGCTGACCGCGCGTGGCGACGTGGAAGATGAAGTCCTCCTGCCGATCAGCAATCGGTCGATCGCCGCGACCGCCGACAGCATCACGCTCAACGGTCGGCCGCTCGTGCTTCGCGGGGTGCTGAACTGGGGTTATGCCCCGCCGAGCTTCGCCCCGACCCTCGACGAAACGGCGATGCGGAAGGAGATCGAGTTTGCGCGCGATCGCGGCTTCAATCTGATGAAGTTCTGTCTCTGGATTCCTCCGCAGCGGTATCTTGAACTGTGCGATGAATACGGATTGCTTGCTTGGATCGAGTATCCAACGTGGCATCCGCAGCTCGACCAAAAACATCTTCCCGAATTGCAACGAGAGTTTCAGGAGTTCTTCGAGTACGACCGCAATCATCCCTGCGTCATTCTCCGCAGCCTCACCTGCGAGACCGGCCCGAGCGCTGACATCAAGGTAATTCAGGATTTGTATGACCGCTGCAAACTCGCCTGCCCGGGCGCGATCGTTGAAGACGACAGCAGCTGGATTTCTTGGAATCGCGTCACCGACTTTTACGATGACCATCCTTACGGAAACAACCACACGTGGGTCCGGACGTTGGAAGGGCTGAAACAGTACATTTCCGAGCACGACCCCAAGCCGCTGGTGCTTGGTGAGGCGATCGCTGCGGACGCTTTCCGGCTCTCCGGCGACCATCCCTATTCGCCGCGTGAACTGAATCAATTCATCGCGCCACGGGACGCTGAGAAAAAGCCTCTGCTTACCTCGCCGCACGCGCCTTGGGCGGATTCCGCAAATGGTGAATGGAAAAACAAAATTGCAGCTCAAGCAGAAAGGCTCGGGCTCTCCACGCGGCTGGAACTTCTCCCCGCCGACTCGCGGCATTACGGTCTGTTGATGCGGAAATACCAAATCGAGACCTATCGCCGGGAGGTTCCGACGGGCGGGTATGTGGTGAGCGTCATTCGCGACTTCCCCAAAGCATCGATGGGGCTGATCGATTTCGCCGGCCAGCCGAAAAACACCGCCGCAGATTGGAGCTTTCAAGGCGATGGCATGCTGCTCCTCGAGACTCAGCAGGATCGTCGCTCATTCCAGGCTGCCCAGCCAACCAGCTTCGGCATCCAGTTCACTTGGTCGGGCCGGGATACCGCCCCTGCAGCAAGCTACCGCGTCCACCTCGCCGACTCGACCGGCAAGACTCAAGAACTGCTTACCGAGGGAACAGTCCCTGCTGTCGAGTTTGGCCAGCCACAACGAGTCGCCTTCAACGCGACCTTGCCCGCTGTGGACGCGCCGACCCGGTTTCTCCTGCGAGCCGAGTGGCTGCGCGATTCGCTCCCCGCGGTTCGCAACGAATGGCCAATCTGGATTTTCCCAGCGGCGCTTGGGGGTGACTCGGTACTGATTCGCCTGCGAGATGAGGAAGGGCCCAAAGACTGGAGCGTGACTTGGCGGGAGGTCGGCGACGAGAAAGAACTCTCTGCCGAGGATATCGTCTTCGCAGCGGGCTTCTCGAACGACTTGCTCGCGCATCTGAATCGCGGCGGCAAAGCGGTAATCGTTCCCAACGACACGGTGAATAGTTTGCCGACCAGCCAGCACTGGTTTCTCCGCGGCAGCCCGCTGGGACTGGAGCAACCGGGAACCAATTGGCTGGCGAAGGCGCCGTTTGCCTCAGGTGAAACGACTGACCTGCTGAACGAACTGCAGCATTTCGATCTGGCTGGCCCTGTCGTGCCGCAGGTCGAGCACTTCGGCAGCGAGGTG
>JBJTQD010000906.1:0-9090 GCA_046075445.1 Planctomycetota bacterium | reverse complement strand
GGTACTTGGTCTGGACGTCATTCGGCGAGAGTTCATAAGCCTGGCGGAGCAATTTGAGAATCTCAGCCGTTTTTTGTCCGGCTGTGTCAGAGCGGACAATCGCCTGAGCCTCTGCGTTCAAGCTGTTCCCAAGAATCTCATCTACGGCTTTCTTTCGCAGCGGACTGTCTTGAGCCAAAACCTGTTCGTTCGCCAGCAGTCGCCGAAGTTCGACGAAATTCTGGCTGCCAATGTAGCAAAGCTGGATCTGGCGGAGCGTACGACTCCACGCATCGACATCGGTGTCGCGAACCGCTCTCAGCTTGTTTTCGAGGCGACGGGCCGCATCTTCGTAAACAGCCCGGTTTCGTCCCTCCATACGCATTGATTTATTAATTTGCACCAGCGACGCGAAGAATTCAGGTTCGTCCTTGAAGAGTTGTTCAAACTCTGCGTAGGCTTCCTGTTGGCGACCGAGAGCGTAAAGGGCGTTGGCCTTGATCATTCGGGCCTCGCGTTTGCCACCGTCAAGGTTCAGGCAAAAATTCGCGTGCAATAGCGCCTTCTCAGTGAACAGCCTTCTTTCATTCGGAGTGTTCGCCCGCGCGATCATAAAGTTGCTTGCCAGCCAAAAGTGAGCGTCTGAAAACCCCGGATTGGTTTCAGGAGCGAGTTGCCGCATCAATTCGAATTGTTTCATCGGGTCGGTCGACCCAAAACTGTTCGCGTAGCGGAAGCGATAGGTTTGATTTACCGGGTCAAGCGAGATCAGCTTAAGCAGCATGGTCTGCAGGTCGGTCTGCAAGGTACGAATTTTCCGGACGATATCTTTTTGGTCTGGGCTCAAACCTTTTAAAGCTGGGTCCTCTTCAGCGGCAGGTTTCTCGCTGTTCCCCTCTTTCTTCGATTGCTCCTCACCGTCTTTCGCTTTGGAATCGACTGGGTTGTCGTTGATTAATTGCTTGGACGCGTTCAGCAGCGTCACCTGCTTCGCGATTTCGCTGTCCAAGCGACTCGTCGACTGATTGTAAAAATTAAGCAACTCACGCTCACGCCGAATTTGTGCAGCGGTGATGAGGGCCAAGCCTGCGCAGCCAACGAGGACCGCAGGTAGTCCATAAACCAACGCCCGCTTCCGAGGCGATTCCTGAAACTGGTCGTTAATCCAACGAAAGGGAGCCAGAATTGGCTCTGAGATATCGTAGAAAACTCTCGCTAGCAGATTTCCTGGTTTCATTTTTAAGAATGAGTTGCGAGGGGGTTCTCGGGATAGGCAAACTCCGCTCAGTGGGCGCGGAACGTCATGATTGCTGACGACTCCCTTAATTTTACCCGACTCCTCGATTTAACTCCACAAAGAAGTTTTCCCCACATTGCCATCCTTCTCATTTGACAGATCATTCGCCCAACAAGGCGTTTTATCCATTTTAAACGTAACAAGCGATATTCATGGCAAAATCGTCAAAGCTTGTATAACCCGTTAGCCGAGAATAGGGATACGAGCCGACTTGTCCAGCCCTTCTGGCCGGTGTTTTAGGGAACGTCCAAATATGAATCGCTTCCAAGTATTGTTTTCTGGTGCCGCTTTATTCGCTGTCACTACCAGCTCTCTTTGGGGGCAGGTACCAGTGGTGCAGGTGCCAGTAGTGTCGCCAGCAGAGGTCGTCCTGCGAGTACCCGCAGTTGGCGAGGTCCCGGTTGTCTCGCCAGCAAGTCTCTTGCCGGCGAAATCGATACCTCAGGGTAACAAAGCTGTTTTGCTGACTGGGCCAGGGTCACAGGGGCCTGCCACGCCCGCGTTGCAACAGCTAAACCCCAAGAGCAATCAGGCTCTACCCGCAATCGTTCGGCCACAGGCCGGCAGTGGCAACGTGGAAGGTAATTTCTCTCCTCAGGTCAAAGCAGTTCATCCCGACATTTCTTTGCCGACTGAGGTGCCGATCGTAAAGCAGGCCATGCCCGGAAGAGCTAGTCCGACTGGCCAAAAACAGGATGAAAGTGCGGTTAAGGTTACTGCGGGTCCAAGCCAAACCATCGTTGCCGGCCCGAAAGCTGATGTGCCAGTTATCCGAGTTGGCACCAATTCGATACCGGTGGTTAAGCCAGAAGGCTTGATGCAGAGGCCTAGCAGTCAGCCGAAGAGCAACGAGACTCTGGCGGCGGGGAACCCACAGGAGCCCGCAATTCGCGGGAATGAGCGGCCAGAGATTGCGCTCCCACCAATCAAGCCAGGCCAAGAGTTTCCACGCACACCGAAAAAGGGAGTTTCCGGAAACCCTTCTGTGCAGCAGGCTTCTAGCGGCTCGAAGGCTGAAATGAATTTTGAATCGGTTCCAGTCGGTACTGGCGCCGGCTCTTCACAAGAACCAAACTCACAGCCGACTCTGGTCCAGCCAGCCGCTCCGCTGTTGGAACAAGACTTCGCTCAGAGGTCCAACTCGCCAGTAGTCGATCAGCATGCTCACCAGCACGACCATGAACACGACCACTCACAAGACCATATTCACAGCCAGTCAGAGTTAACCATCTCTGAGCAGGAGGCAGGTCAGGGCATCGTCGGAGAAAGCTACTTGGACTCGCATGCACATGGTGATTGCCAGCATTGTGGTGGAGCAGGTTGCAGCCACTGCGGGCTTGGCGGATGGAACTCGCTCGGAAATCGCTCGATGCTGAATCTCAGCGGTAACTGCGATAATGGTTGTTTCGGTTTGCTGCCTTGTGCACAGAATTATTTCATCGCGGATGTTCTTTACTGGACTCGAAACGGTGGCAATGTCCTCGGAACCGATTTTGGTGGTGTCTACGACTACGACTGGAACTTCGGCACCCAGATTACGATGGGGACTCGCGTCGACCCGCTGTACGGTCATGAGTTGACCTACTTCGGCTTGTTTGGCCTCGATGCTGGAAACACCGATGTGAGCCCTGCCGGCGATATCGATGCCCGCTTCACGCCAGGCGGCGGACTAACTTTTGCCGGCACCTCGGCATTTTTTGACGCAGTTGAGACGACTCAAACCGCAAGTTCAAGTTTGAGCAGCTTTCAGGTTAACCGTGTCCGACTCGGTTGGGACGTGGTGCAGTCGCACCTAGGCTTGCGGTACATCCGTTTTGACGAAGACTACCTTCTACAAAGCCGGAACCTTGGTGGAGACACGGGATCGCTTTCGCTGGATGCAAGAAACAACCTGATCGGACCTGAGGTCGGGATCAAGCTGTTTTACGATGTTGGTCGAAGAATCTCTTTCTCGACGCACTGGAAACTGGGCGGATATCTGAATGCCTATCGGACGTCGACCTTCCTTCAAAACAATGGCATCACTCGAGTCAATAACTCTGACTCGGGAACAGGATTCGCCGCTTCATTTGACTTGGGAGCTAACGCTCACATTCATTTGACTCAGCGACTGCGGCTTCGAGGTGGCTACGGTATCCTCTGGCTGTGGGACGTTGCTTCTGTAACTGGTAACTTCCCGTCATCGTTGACGCCTGCAAGCGGCACCAGCACGAATGACTCGGAGAACGCGATCTTCCACGGAGCGAATGTTGGCTTTGAATATTACTGGTGAGTTTGAAGCTTAAAAGTCAGAGGTTCATCCGAAACTGGAATAGCGTGGCAATCTGAAACTCAACGGCCATCGGCAAGTTAATTGCCGGCGGCCGTTTTTTTTGTGAGTACGGGTCCGAGAGTCAACCAAGCCGCAAAGCGGGCTTAGGTTTGAGCAAACTCGAGCCTGCCTACCTCGCGACCGATCCAACTTCGAGTTGGAGCGCATAGTCTTTGCGCAACAAAAAACCCGGTCCAGATTCATCTGAGGCCGGGTCAGTGTGCATGAGAGAGGGAGAGTCTACTCGTTGTTGTTGACGTTACAGCTTGGCGAAAACGTTGTCCAAAGCATTGACGTCGAGCTTGCTGTTGCTGCTCTTGGCTTGGCTTGAACCGCCATAGCTGACCATGCCGTCATCCTCACCCAGTCGAACGCTTCCAGCGAGTTGGTCAAAGGTGCGGCCCGACATTTTCAGCGGTGTCATTCCACCTGCAGGCTGCATTTTCGACGGCCCGCCCCAAGAGTAATCCGAGGGGGCTGGAGGCATATTCGATGGAGCCAATGGCCAAGTCTGCTCGATGTTGTCGAAGCGGATGAACTGGTCTCCATTGGTGAAGCTGATGTAGCCGCGACCTCGAGCGCGATCGGTAAACCGAATCACGTGTCCGTCGTTTGGCTTCGTTCGCAGGTAAACTTGGTCTCCATTGGGAGTGCCAGGGCTCGGTAGGTTGCCGTACAGGTAGAACTCTGTGTTCGGGCTTGCTTCAATGCTGAAGAAGTTCGGTTGCAGAGTTCCATCCAAACGCACGTGTTCCATCGTCGCGTCAAAGGTGATGCCGGCGAAGTTTGGACGCAGGATGTTGTTCGGGCCAGGGAGCGACCGAACGTAGGTTGGGCCCAAGTTATAAGCGTAGGCATCGTTGCCGATGATGTCGTTGATGTAGAGGCGGTCTTGGCCAGCGTCTTCATTTACGCCACCAATCGCTGCAACACGGCCGCGGATCAAGTTGAGGTTGCCAACGTTCTCTTCCAGCGTCGAACCGATGTTGAAGCGGTCGTCGCCTTCTTTGCCGTAGAGCGTTGTTCTTGTGGTCGCGAGGGTGCTCTTAACCACAAGGATATCATTTCCAACACCGCCGTCGGCCGTCATGATTGGCGAGGAAGTTGTCGAATGGATCACGATCTTGTCGTTTCCGATGTCGCCCTGAGTCAGAGTTGAGCCAGCGACCGAACCATAAATGTCAAGCGTGTCATCGCCTTCCTTAAGGTTCAATACGAGGCGCTCGGTAGCCGCATCGAACAGAACCGTTTGGGTTCCCAGTTCAACCCGCGTGGTTTGCAGCGTCACGGTGTCTGCTGCCGAAGTGGCCATCGAATTGACAACGTCGTTGCCGCCGACTCCCGTATCGCGAGCGTCGACTTGGCGTGTGCCAGTCGAACGGAACGTGATGTTGTAGCGGTCATCGCCGGTT
Source organism: Planctomycetota bacterium (assembly GCA_046075445.1). Taxonomy (GTDB): domain Bacteria; phylum Planctomycetota; class Planctomycetia; order Pirellulales; family Pirellulaceae; genus BJ22. Next base: position 4,091 of record JBJTQD010000906.1, on the reverse strand, counting down.
TGGCCGTCGATTCGGATGTTCGGCACGGTGCTGATGCCAACGTTGAAAATGTCGTTGCCATTTCCGCCCAGTCCAAGCGGTGTCGTGCTGGAAGCGACTGTTTGGAAGAAGAACGTGTCGTTTCCGCTATTGCCTTGAACCTCAATGGATCCGATGCCAGTCGTACCATTGACGGTCAGTTCGTCATCGTTGTTGTCACCGGCAACTCGCATCGTCGCGGTTGTGCCGCCGTTCACGGTCAGTTTGTCGTTGCCGTCGCGTCCGAAGACTTGCATCAGGCTCAGATTTACTTGTACCTTGACCGACTCTGTTCCGCGAGTCACGCCGGTGCCGTTGACGATGATGACGTCGACGAGATTGGTTCCGAAGACATTCAACGTATCAGCGGTTGTCGAATCGATCAACTTGACTTCGCGGGAACCGCTGCCGACGAATTCGACACCGTAGCCATCACTTCCGGAACCGCCTTCGAGTTGGATGTTGCCTCGAGCGTTCGCAGCGACAAAGAAGGAGTCGTTGCCGGTCCGCCCGAAGATCCGAAGGGTATCATCAACATTCAGGCCGTTAATTGTGAAAGAGTCATCGCCGCTGTCCGACCCGGTGATCGTGATGCCGCCCACATTCCCCGTGGCGTTAAAAGTTCCGCCGGTGGAGAGGAAGGTAAAGGGCTGAGCGAACAAGCCGGTAATCGTCGAGTCAGTCATCGTGACGTTTTTCGCGGCACCGGTTTGATTGGAAATCCGGAGTTGGTTGACACCCGATCCGCCGTCAACCGTCATCTTGCCAACAATCGCGTCAAGGTTTCCGGAATTAAGCGGGGCGTCAGACGAGTAATTGAAAACGTCGTTTCCATCTTCGCCATCGATGAACAGTTCGAAATCGAACGACTCGATGTTGAAGGTGTCGTCACCCCCTCGGCCAAGGAGGCCGAAGGTTTCAATGCCGGTGTAGACAACGTTGGTGTCGACAAATGTCGTGTTGTTTACAAGGAAGGTTTCGTTGAGGACCGTCCCGCGGAGTGACACGCGGTCGCGTTCGGAACCGACGCTGTCGTGCAGCACGAGGTTTCGGAAGTCGACGCCTTGCACTTTTTGGATGACGTAGAGGTCATCGCCATCGCCGCCATAGACGTCCACGAATGCCTTGCTCAAGTCTTCAATGTCAATCGCATCGTTGCCGCCGAGCAGGTAAAGCTCGAGGGTGTTACCTGGCAAGAAGGAGTGCAGGTCAATTCGGTCAGCAAAATTCGAGGCCCAAATGTGGACGTTGAACGAGCCGCCGATTGAGTTGTAAGCGATTTCGCCCATGCCCGCGACGCGGTTGTTCAAAATCAGAGCAGGTGAGGCCTCGGTGCCGGCAGCTGGGCCTCCGCGGTTACTGATGTAAAGTTCGTTAACGCCAGCTCCACCTTGCGCAAAGAGCACATCCTTCAGGTCGGCGGTCGAGCCGTTAAGTCCCATGCCGTCCGACGAGAAGTAGTAAACGTCGTTGCCATTTCGGCCGTTCAGTTGCAATGGATTGACCGTGTTTCGGACGCCTTCAAAAGTGTCGACGAAATTGGAGCAATCAATCGCATTGACTTGGAAGAAGCCGAGGGTGGTGTCGCCGGTCTTATAGTAGGAGTCTTCGTCGTCGACGTAGACGTAGGTCTGCAGATTGAGACCAACAATTCGGTCGAAAGCGTAGTCGCTACCGCGGATGTAGTCGATTTCGTTAAACCGATCGAACACCTGTGAATCGCCGATCGGGCCGTCCGGGTCGTTGGCACGACCTTCGTAACCAGTTGGCGTTTTCCCGAGCAAGGTCGCGGTCGTCTCACGACTTCGCGTCTTGAAGCTCATGGTGTTGAAGCCGTCATCACCGTAAATGCTGTCGCCGATGCGGCCACCGATCGAAGTCGGGAAGAGGTCGATGGCACTGCCAAATTCAAAGGTGTCATCTCCTTCGTTTCCACGCATCGAGCCGGGGAGATAGCCGTTGTAAAGCACCGGCGGATTGAATCGCATGTCGACGTAATCGGTGACCGTGAAATAGTCATTTCCCGGACCGCCGATCAGCTCTTCAATGTTCATGAAGCTGGTCAGGTTGTTGTAGGTGCCCGAGCCATCTCCGGTCAATTCTTGAGCGTAAGCGAGCCAAGCTGGACCGGCATTGACCCAGCGTCCGTCAACGAGGAACTGAGCCCCATCCGGGTCGTTGGTTTCAACCGTGTCGGATTCACGCATGCCATTGAAGGTGAAGCCGCCAGACGGTTCGGGATCGCCGTTGCTGTAATCAAGGATGAAGCGGTCGGCGCCATCAAAGCCGTTGATCACGACATTGCCGAGCACCTCGTAAGGAAGCAGGTCGGTGACTTTGCCGTCGATTTCGACTTCCAGCAAGCTGACGTCAGCCGCATAGCGTCGGAAAACGAAGACGTTGTCGAGTTCGTCGCCTGTGATCACCGGCCGCATCTTGTTCGGGATGATCTCAGTGATTTGAGTGCTCCAGCGGGACTCAACGTTTGCCCACTGACTCGATACCCAGAACCGATTGATGTTTAGCGGATCGAAATTGCCGGCAGACCGACGACTGAAAGTCGATGGCTGTCCGCCGTTGTTTACGTACAGAGACAATCCTTCTTGAATGAAGTCATCCCGGTCCAAGTTGGGATCATCGTCCGGAGTCGGCTCTGGAAGATCGTCATCGGGGAAGTTGTAGACCAGTTCGAACTGGGTGTTGCGACCTGGGCGATCCGGCCAATCATGCTTGTAGCCAATGACATCGAAAATTGGGTCGTAAATCGCCTTGCCATTGACCGTAATACCGATGGAAGTCGCTGCCGATGGCGTTACTTCGTACTCCTGACTGCTGACCGTGTAATTGACGGTCACAATCCCATGCTTGTTGACCGCGATCGATGGGTTGTAAACATCCCATTCGAAGGCGTTCGGGAACATGACAGTTGATGGCATCGTGATGACACCGCCTTGCATCAACTCGTTACGGTCCTTGTTGACTTCGTACCACGCGACGGCGACTGATACGTCACCGGAGAGCCATTCCAGGCGAATTGTGTGTGCAAACCAGAGACTGCCTCGGATGTCGACGATATTGTTCACAACCTGCGGTGAATAGGCATTGATGAAGATGTCGTTCGGATGGGGTTGGCGAGCGAGAGGAGCAGTCGCTCCGTTGCCGAAATTAAAGTCCCAAGTGAAATCGACACTCGGGTCGAAATCGATCTTGATCGGAGCCGCCATCGTCGCGCCGAATTGCTTCACATTTGCGACGTTGATGATGTAGTTTTCGCCGGTCGAGGCGCCATTGGTTGCGACGGCCCCGCTACTGATAAAAGTAGCCTTGTTGTCGGATTGCTCGATGCTGCTCGCCGGACGAATGTAGTCGCCGTGAGTCGTGAGAAAGAGATTTTCGAAGCGGCTCATGTTGGTCAGCGTGGGCGAGGCTGAGTACAAGTCGTTTCGGGGAATCGTATAAATCGAGTTGCTGATTTTCTGGTTCTGGGGGAAGCCCGCGACATTGACGAGGTTGCGGCTGCAAATCAAAAGTGCATCTTCATCGACGCCAATCGACAATTCGCCATTGTGACGAATGCCTGTCGAGTCACCCACAAATCGGGTTGCGCGGAAGCCGTCGTTTGGATTGGCAGTCTTCGAGATGGCCAGATACAACCAGTTGCCTTGGGTCTCACTTCCTTCGCCGAGGATCAGCCAGCGATTGGCGAAGCGGTCAAAAACAACTTGAGCGTTGTTGATCGAGGTGCTCGAGACGTTAGCACCAGCGTCAATCCAGAATTGCTTCTGGGTCTTGTAGATGTCCCGGGTGCCGTTCTCTCGGTTGAAGAAAGAGATTTTGTCCGCGATCGCCTCGGCGTAGTGGGTGGTGCCAATGTCGCCGACCATGTTTGGGTCTTTGGCGAACGAATGGGTTTGGAACGTATGCCCGGTGAGGTTTAACCCGAGCGTCGTGTCCATCATTTGACGCGGTTCAAGGGGTTGGTAGAGCAAGCCGGTGTCAAGTTTTTGTTGTCTCGACCGCTGCACCTGATTTTTCTTGTTCTTAGACGAAAACAGGGAGCCAAACTTGCGGGA
>JBJTQD010000905.1:0-3201 GCA_046075445.1 Planctomycetota bacterium | reverse complement strand
TCGCTAAAGCCCGTAAGCACTCAATCTTGGAAGACGAATTTCCCGAGCTGGTTGCCAAGAACGGGACCAAAGCGATCATCAAGGAAAATCCGCCAACAATCTTTCACCCTCACGAAAAAGGATTCACCCTGCAATTGGCTGCGTTTCACAAAGCATTCGCCGGATACCGACAAACACTTCAAGAAGACCGCCGTCTGCTGCTCGATCGCTACAAGCTTCTGGACTTTGCCATTAAAGTCGTGGGCGTCGGGAGTGTCGGGACCATTTGCGGAGTGATTCTCCTGATGGCAAACGAGCAAGACCCTTTGTTTTTGCAAGTCAAACAAGCCGGCCCCTCGGTACTCGAACGCTTTGTTGGGAAATCGATCCACAAGAACAACGGCGCGCGAATTGTCCACGGCTGCCGGATGATGCAATCGGCAAGCGACCTGTTTCTGGGGTGGGCTGAGGGCCAAAAGCATCGTCAGTTCTATGTCCGCCAACTCAAAGACATGAAGCTCAAGCCCCTCGTTGAATCGTTTTCCGTCAGCGTCATGCAGCAATACGCAGACTTATGTGGCTGGACACTCGCCCACGCCCACGCTCGATCCGGCGAGCCGTCCAAGATTTCGGGCTATCTCGGCAAGTCGGACAAGTTCGACCAAGCGGTCGCTGCATTTTCTTTCGCCTACTCTGACCAATGCGAACGCGACTACGAAGCCGTCTGTGCGGCGGCCCGCAAAGGCAAAATCGAAGTCGCTGTTGAGTCGGAATAAGTCCCGTATCAAGCCCACGCAATAGGTGCAGCACGGAGAAGAAGAGCTGTTAGTCCTTTTTGGGGCCATAGCCGGCCCCCAAAACCGCGTGGATTTGGAGAAGGCGAGGTGAGTCACTCGCTTGGCGCGGCGACGATACGGTTGACGGCGGTTCGGAAGTCGACACGCTCTATGGAACGAATGGAGTCAATTATTGGATTCTGTACGAGGCGAACGGAGGCTCACTCAACGGGTTGGGCTTTGACCAAATCGAAAACATCAAGGGTGGCGTCTCCAACGACATCCTGACACTGGAACCACTTGGATCGCTTAGCGGCTCAATCGACCTCGGTTCGGGAGCAGATACGGTCGAAATGCAGCACCTCAGCGGCCCGCTGACAGTCGACAAGAACATCAATGCTTGGACTGTAGTCGGCTATACGGGACTGATCACGAATAACGAACGGTTTATCGGCAATGGAGACAGCCAGTCCAAAGTCAGTGGCGATGTATTCACCAGCAACTGGCGATTGGGAACCAGCAACGACTTCTGGGTCAATCGGATTAGCTTTAACAACTTCCGTGTATTGGAGTCGGAAAACTCCAACGACAACCTGACTGGTCCCGGCGTTGAAACGGGCTGGGTTCTGACAGGAAGCAACAGCGGGATCGTGCAAGCCGCCAGCACCTACCTGACATTTACCGGATTTGCAAATCTCAACGGTGGCGTTAAGGACGATCTGTTGATTGTTTATCCGGGCGCCTCGCTCAGCGGAAACTTCAACGGAGGCGCCGGTCGAAATGCGGTTGACTATTCGAACTGGACCACAAGCGTCTCCGTCAATTTGAATACTCTAGTACCCGGAAACGCAACGGGAGTTGGCGGCATCTTGCGGAATGTGGCGGGTGTAATCGGCAGTTCCGCAGCTGATACCCTGATCGGCAACAGCAGCAGAATGAATCTGTTGATTGGCAATGATGGCAATGACACGCTTTCCGGAGGTGGAATGCGAGACATCATCTTCGGTGGTCTCGGCGCGGACCTGATTTCGGGAGGAAACGGCGAGGACATCCTTGTCGGTGGAAAAACTACTTATGACAACGATGTCGATGCAATCCGGGCAATTTTGGCCGAATGGACCACGAATGCCCGAGGGTTTCAACAACGAAGTGACAATATCTTCGGAACAGGGACCGGCTCCCGCCTGAATGGAAACTACTTCCTCAACGACAGCACGGTCACAGACGACGGGGTCCTCGACGCGATCTCCGGCGGCAATGGTCGGGATTGGTTCTTTGCTCAGCTTGGCGAAATCACCGACTTTGTCTCCGGAGGGACGACTCCAGACCGAAGAAACTAAGTCGTCTCCAAAGAAGGCTATCTTGTCATATACACGGACGCCGGATCGGTGCGATTGCCTAATCGCTCTTCCGGCGTCCTTTTTGTTGCCCTCGCCCCAGCCCGCAAAGGAGTAGAATGTTGAGAGTCGTTCAGCGATTTACCTCGCAACCAACTATGGCAAACGAAAAGCGGCCTGCGGCGTAAAAGAATCGGCGGCGAAAAAGTAACACAACAATGCCTCGTATCTGGTTCATTTCCGACACCCACAACCGGCATTTGCGTTTACAGATTCCACCAGATATCGATTGCGTCATCCACTGCGGCGATGAATCGAACAAGCGGATTCCTCAGCAAAATCTTCGCGAAGCCGAAGACTTCTTTTCGTGGTTCAGATACCTGCCAATCCCTCAGAAGTTTTTTGTCCCGGGCAATCACTCGACCGCAATCGAACAGGGTTTAATCAACCCCGAACGCTACCCCGAGATCGACTTCCTGATTCACTCGCAGGCAACCTGGACAGGGCTGTCTCTGTTTGGCTCGCCATTCACCCCCGCTTTTCACGATTGGGCCTACATGCGCTCGCGAGATGAACTGGAGGCCTATTGGGCAACCATTCCCGCCGGGCTGGATATTCTGATCACCCACGGGCCACCCCGAGGAATTCGCGACCGCTGCCATGACAGGCTGACCTCAATGCCGCAGAATGTCGGCTGCGAACGTTTGCTTTTTCACTCCACCCAGCGCGTCAAGCCGCGGTTCCACGCGTTCGGTCACATTCACGATGAAGCGGGTGTCCAAAACTTTGGCTGCACGACGCAAGGTTCGACTCAGTTCATCAACTGCGCTTGCATTAACCTCCGCGGCCAATTGCTCAACCACGGCATCGTGGTTGAGGTAGAAGCAAAACAGTCTTGAATTATCTCCAGATTCGAGATAACCAAGGCATCGCTGAAGGCAATTAGCCTAAACTGCATAAGCGGCGAGTGAACGCCGCTTCACACTGCTTTCTCGGAGTTGTCGCCTCGCTTGGGGCACGTCACTCAAAATAGGGAGTTCCGGATTGTCACGGTCCATCGTTGGATACATTTAAATAGGTCCGACCGCTGCTAATCCGTCCCAAACAAC
>JBJTQD010000904.1:0-2889 GCA_046075445.1 Planctomycetota bacterium | reverse complement strand
GACTTGGCTTTCCTTGCCAGTCACACTGTTGACGATCGCTTGGGCGACTTCTCCGACTCCCCAAAGAATCGCATCGATCAAGGCAATTAAGGCGAGGAAGGCGATCAGCATGGCGATCACGTTGATTGCCAGTTTCATTCCATCGCTCGCTCCTTGAGCCGCCGCGTCGATAATATTCACCGCTTGATCATCACGTGGCATCTCAACGGTCCCCATTGTCAGTGGCTTTTCCGTTTCCGGCTGGAGAATTTTTGAAATCACCAGCGCCGCTGGGGCTGAGATAATCGAAGCCGTCAGCAAATGGCCGGCGCTGATTCCGAGCGAGGCAAAGACGGCCATTAGACTGCCGCTGATTGTCGCAAAGCCGCCGAGCATCAGGCAGTTCAGCTCGCTGCGGGTCATCGATCCGACGAACGGCTTGATCACGAGTGGGGCTTCGGTTTGCCCAATCAAGACGTTGGCTGCGGCGGCGAGACTCTCTGCACCGCTGGTTCCCAGCAGCCGCTGCATTACCCAAGCCATCCCCTGAACGACCCAGCGCATCACACCGATGTAATAGAGCACCGACATCAGGGCTCCAAAAAAGATCACAGTTGGAATCACGCCGAAGGTAAAAGCTTTAAGCAGCAGCAGCGGGTCGTGTTTGTCGGTCGGGCCGGGGTTCAGCCGAAACACAAAGCTCGTGCCGGCTTCGACGCAGTTCTTAATCAGCGAGAAAAACTGCTCGACGCCGTAGAACAGGACGCCGCGGGGAAAGCGGGGCAGAACGGGCGGTTGACTGGCGATCAAAAGCCCCGCCGCATCGGCCGACTCGCTGGACGAGCCGACAGCCTCTCGCCAGCTTTGCAGATTGCTTGCGGGCCGCTCGGACTTGGCAGTCAAGTTGGTGATGTAGGCGTCGACTGCTGGAGCTTGCTCGGGATACTGAGTCACAAACGCTTCGAGATCCGAGAGCGAGCGGAGTTCGCTGCGAGCAGAGGGGAACGTCCACGTCTGTGAGTTGAACAGCACCGCGGCGATGACCAGCTGCATCAGGAGTCCGGTCAGGACCAACCGCCAGTTGACCTGCGAACGCGCCGATCCCATCAGCCAAGCGAGCAAGATAAGCAGGCCAAGGCCGAGCAGGCTGACGAGGTTCAAGCTGGAGAAGCCGCCCGCGGCCAGTCCCGAAACCAATCCTTGGGTCAATAACATGATTTGAATTTCCAATTTCCAGTCAGCATTGAAAAGAGAGTTATTCGCCGTCACTCGGGCCGGGGCTCGCGTCCAGCGGTCGGATTACGGGGATGCCCCGATCATCGGCTTGGAGCGGAGGTAGATCGAAAGACCGCGTGCGTTCCGAAAGAAAAATCTCGTCCATTTCGGTTTCATCCACATCGCGACGCAGCAGCAGATAAACCGCGCTGGCGAGGCTCCAGAATTGGCCAAACAGGAACGCGACGGCCAGCGTCGAGACCATGCCATTCCAGAAGCGAATCAGGCTGCGGGCGATACTCAGCGTGCCGGACTCGTTTGCAGGTTGGCTTTCTACCGGGGCCGGATCGCCCATCAAGGTGACTGGCCCGGGGACGACGGCCTGGGTGTTGACCAGGTTGTCGGCCGAGAGCTGCTCAATCCGCTCGCCCGAAGCGACATTCGCGCCCCAAGATGCCGACCAATAGCCAAGCTGAATCGTGCTCGTGGCCAGTTGGGAAACTACCGCCCAGCATAGTCCGCCGAACAGCAAGCAGACCAAAGCGTAGAACGCATAATTCAGCGGGCGCTGCAGCACATAGGCCGATGCTCGCGTGATCGCATCGAGCGAGTTCTGGTTCTCGGCGCTAATCGAGCAGATGATCAGTGGCCAGCCGAACATCCAAGCGAAGAGCAATAAGGCTGCCAAGCCGCTGCATCCCAGCACGATGAACCAGAGCAGTCCGCCGACGATCGCACCCCAGTCGGTGGTCAGAAGCAAACCGATGAGGGCTGGCGGAACGCAAAGGAGAGCGAGTCCCATCAGCGGCAACAGGAGCGACACGACAGCCGTGGCCATTTTGCCTCCGAAGAGAAACTCAAAGGCCTGATCAAGTCCCGCCGACTCATCGCGCGTCAAGCGAAGCAAACAGATGCGGGTGATCCCGCAGCCGATCACGCTCCAGACGAAGATCGTCCAGATTGTCCCGAGCAGCAGGTAACTGAACTTGCGAAAATTCATCTTCGGATCGAACAGGCGCCGCACGGGCTCGACGAATTTCTGGAATGCCAATTGGGGACCGCTGAAGCGCACGCCCCAGAGTTGGACAAACTCTGGCGCGTCGCGGGTTGCTTCGAAGTAGCCGCGGTAGGGGCTGCGGCGTTCGATCACAAACTCATTGAACTGCGGGTCGCGGAGGATTTCGTTTTCCTGCCGGACGCTGCGGTTGACGAAGACCGTTTCAAAGGCGAGCCAGCCGAGCGGGACGAGGACGACCCCGGTCAAGGCGAGCGTCCAGACGGAAAAGCTGGCGGCCAGCGGCAGCGTGCGAAGGATGATCAGCCACGGAAAGACTTCTTTCCAAGCGATGGACTTCACAGGAGGAGCAGGTGTCATGATGCGGGCATCCAGCCAAAGGAAAGAGACGAGAAGGCCCGCATTATAGGTCGGGCTTTAGGCTGGTTAAAGCATGATAGGGGCCTGCGCTGGGCGATGGTCTGGGCTGCTGCGCTCGGCGCGGGTCTCCCGACCTCGCCGATGCTTCGACCTCCGGTCTCCTCTTTTGCATCTCATTAGGGTTCCGCGTCGAACCGCCCGTGCCCCAAGGGGGCGACGTTCGGTTCGACATTGCTACTGCTGGGGATCTTTTACCCGGGGTGACGCGGCCGGCCCGCTGCGCGGTCGTCGGCCACTCTACCCCGGGCTGGAGGCTGAAA
>JBJTQD010000903.1:0-3019 GCA_046075445.1 Planctomycetota bacterium | reverse complement strand
GTTCTTTTACGTTTCGATCGGCTCGGCAGTTCGAACAGTTTTGAGCTGCAGGGTAAACGAGGGTTTGATTGTGAAGGTTGGGTGGCTCGCATATAAAAGAGCCTCGTTTTCGGTCCAATAAGAGGTGGAAGAATCATGATCAAGCTCGCAATCAACGGAGCGTCTGGTCGCGTCGGACGCAGGCTCATCGCGCTCGGCAAAGCTGACTCCAAGTTCGAACTCGTTTCCGCGACCTGTTCACCCGGCTCGCATCACATGCATGCCGATGCGGGCGAGTTAGCCGGGATTGGTTCGATTGGTCTGGTTCTCGCGTCGGCGATCGGAAATCACCCCGATGTGGTGATCGACTTTTCGACTCACTCCGGAGCCAGAGCCGCCTTGGAGTATTGCACGTTCAATCGCATTCCCTTGGTGGTCGCGACCACGGGGCTGGACGAATCTCTGCAGGCCGACCTGAAGCGCGCGGGCGACACGATTCCGGTTTGTGCGGCTCCGAACATGAGCCAAGCCGTCAACCTGGCGATGAAGCTTTCACAGATCGCCGCCCGCGCTCTGAAAGATTATTCCAGCGGTGTCGATGTCGAGATTATCGAACGGCACCACCGCTTCAAAGCTGACTCGCCCAGCGGCACGGCATTGAAGTTCGGTCAATTGATCGCCGCCGAAATGGGACAGGCTGCTCACCGGCACGGGCGCGAGGGTGTTGTCGGACAGCGGCCGCAAAACGAGATTGGCTACCACGCCGTGCGAGCCGGTGATGACCCCGGTCAACACACGATCCTCTTCGGCATGCTGGGCGAAACGATCGAACTGCGGGTCGCGGCGAGCAACCGGGATTGCTATGCCCACGGAGCGCTCGCGGCAGCAAAGTTCCTGGTGGGAAAAAGCCCCGGTAATTACAGCATGGCTGACGTCTTGGGACTCGGCTAATTTGCTGACGCAAACGGTCTAATTTTTTTGTTGAGTGAATTTGCGATGGCCAAGTGCGACGAAGGTTATCTCTGTTCGGTCTGCGGCGGTGACGTTGCCGAGATTACTGACAGCGATCTCTATCTCCGCTATGTGCTTGGCTGGGTCGAGCCAGAAGTGCTTCACACCACGCCCGACCGGCATCTGCGGTGCAATCCGGCACTAGCCCAATTCATTGTTGCTGACGGGTTTGAGCCGGTTGAGCTGGACGGCGAATTTGACAAACGACTGCTCGATACCAGTTATCGGGAGCAGCGCGAACAGTTAGTCACCCGGGCTTGGCAACGCTTGCGAGAGGTAACCAAGCTGGGACTGCCGATAGTCGATTACCCGCTGCCCGAGTTGAAGCAAAGCTAGGTTGAGCTTCGACGGTTCTGCACGGGCCGGAAAATGTAGGGTGTGGTTTCTCTGCACCCAAACCAATGCTTCGCCATTTGCACACGGCTCTTCGGCCTGATTGGGGTCAAGAGCCGCGGTTTAATCGTTCGTCGAGCCCGTTATTCTCAACCAAGACTTACTTTTTTAGCTCAATCAGGTCGCCTTGAGCTGCCATCTTACGGATGTCTTCGGTGATTCGCATTGAGCAGTACTTCGGTCCACACATGCTGCAGAAGTGAGCGCTTTTGAAGGTTTCCTGCGGCAAGGTTTCGTCGTGATAAGCTCGAGCCGTTTCGGGGTCGAGTGACAGGCGGAATTGTTCATTCCAGTCGAATTCAAACCGCGCTTTGGAGAGTGCGTTGTCGCGGTCTTGAGCGCCGGATCGGCCGCGGGCGACGTCGGCTGCGTGAGCCGCGATCTTGTAGGCAATCACGCCAGCTTTCACGTCTTCGCGATTGGGCAGGCCGAGGTGTTCCTTGGGCGTGACGTAGCAGAGCATGGCAGCTCCATGCCAGCCGGCCATCGCCGCGCCGATCGAGCTGGTAATGTGGTCGTAGCCGGGGGCGATATCGGTAACCAGTGGACCAAGCACGTAGAAAGGCGCGCCGTTGCAAACTTCGATTTGACGCTTGATGTTCATCTCGATTTGATGCATCGGAATATGGCCGGGACCTTCGACCATTACTTGGGTGCCGTTGTCCTGGCCACGCTTGGTCAATTCTCCCAATACGTCAAGTTCGGCAAACTGAGCCGCATCGCTGGCGTCGGCGATACTGCCTGGACGCAGTCCATCGCCAAGGCTCCAGGTAACGTCGTACTCGCGCATGATGTCGCAGAGGTCATTGAAGTGTTCGTAGAGTGGATTCTGCTTGCGGTGGACCATCATCCACTTGGCGATCAGACTGCCCCCGCGGGAGACAATCCCGGTTACTCGCTGGGTCGTAAGGTGCAGGTGCTCAAGTAATACCCCGCAGTGGATCGTCATGTAGTCGACGCCCTGCTTGGCTTGATGCTCGACCATGTCAAGAAAATGCTGAGCCCGCATGTCTTCGATGTTGCCACCGAGTTCTTCCAGCATCTGGTAGATCGGAACCGTCCCGATCGGCACCGGCGAGGCAGCGATGATCGCCTTGCGAATGCCGTCGATGTTTTTCCCGGTGGAGAGGTCCATTACGGTGTCAGCACCGAAATGAACCGAGGTGTGGAGCTTTTCCAGTTCTTCGTCGAGGTTGCTTGTTACAGCCGAGTTGCCGATGTTGGCGTTGATCTTGCACTTGGCAGCAATGCCGATGCACATCGGTTCTAGGCTTTGTTGCAAGTGGACCTTGTTGGCCGGGATCACCATGCGTCCGGCAGCGACTTCGGTGACAATCGTCTCTACGGGAAGATTCTCGCGCTCGGCAACAAATTCCATTTCCGGGGTAACTTCCCCGTGACGAGCGGCGAGGATTTGCGTCTTTTGCATCGGTATGAAAACTCAAGTGAGTGTGAAGGGTTCAGGAAAGTTGTCGGAGTAGGTCTCAGAACGAAGGATTATCCTATCGCTGAAGGGTGAGTTCTTCAATGATTCGGGGCGGTAGGTGGGCTGCGGTTGGGGGGCGGGGTTGTGGCGCGGCCAAGCCGTGGGAAGAGGCGGGCTGGCTTGCAGGCGAGGCGCAGCGCAAGTGCATCC
>JBJTQD010000902.1:0-4432 GCA_046075445.1 Planctomycetota bacterium | reverse complement strand
CTTGCCCAACCGCTTACCAGTATCGCTCGGTCACGATGTGGCCGGGCGTTTTGGCGCGATGCTGCTTCATGCCGCGTTCACCCAGTAGCTCTTCCATGGAATTGAGCATGTCCGGATTGCCGCAAAGCATAACGACCGAATTTTCCGGACGCAGTTCGCTTCCTGCAGCTCGCTCCAGCGTCCCATCGGCGAGGCATTGATTCAGCCGCCCGGAGAGCACACCCGGTATGTTCTCGCGCGTTGCGGCCTGGACGTAAACGAATCTGCCCGGATGCTGCTGCTCCAGCGATCGCAATTCTTCCGCATAACCAAAGTCGCGTACCATCCGCACGCCATGCACGACGACAATTTTCTTGTAGCGGTCCCAAGGTGCTTGTGTTTTGAGCATCGCAATGTACGGTGCCAGCCCAGTCCCGGTGCTCATTAACCAGAGCACCTCAGCGTCAGGCGTTTTCGTGAGCGTGAATCCGCCGGCGCCTTTTTGGCTGACCTTGACCGGGTCACCTTGCTGGAGCTTCCAAAGCCGCGGGGTAAGCTCTCCTTCCGGCACGACGACGATGAAGAACTCAAGCGTCTCGCCGTGTGGGCTGGCGACCGAGTAGGGGCGGTTGATGATTTTCTCTTCTTCCTCTACCGCCAGGTGCAGAAACTGTCCCGGTTCGAATGGGAGCACCTCGCTGCTTTGGACTCGCAACGAGAAGAGCCCGTCGGTCCAAACTTTTTTCTCTACTACCGTCGCGGGGCACCAAACTGGCATGGTCTAAACACTCCCTCGAAAATCGAAACTCGCAGTCCCACCACAAACCGCCCAGTTCCGGCTCCCGAGCGAACCAACGACTCCCTGCTGCAGTCTGTTTAACGCGGATATCTTCGAGCATTTCCCAGCGAGTAACAACTATCCCCGAGGAAAAAAGTGCTGCGGAAAAACTGACCCCGTTAGGCCCAGTTCGAGGGAAATCAGCGTGGCCAATTCCCCCTGCCGTTGGGAGTTTGGACGCTTTTCCGTATGATTTGGAACCATAGTCCCCGGCATCAAAACTCTGGCGGCTCAATCCGCATTTCGCATTTCCACTACCGCCCTCCAAACCGCTCCCATGTCCACAACGCCCGCAACCGAAATCCCGAATCGCTTCGACTTTGAAACCGCCCAGCCCCGGATCTGGCAACTCTGGCTCGACAGCGGGCTGTTTCACGCCGAGCCCGATCCCTCCCGCAAGCCCTACACGATCGTCATCCCGCCGCCGAACGTGACTGGCGCATTGCACCTCGGCCACGCGCTGAATAACTCCTTGCAGGATACGCTGATTCGATTCAAGCGAATGCAAGGCTACAACGCTCTCTACATGCCGGGCACGGACCACGCCGGAATCGCAACTCAAGCCGTGGTTGAACGGCGATTGAAGGAGGAAGAAAAGCTGACGCGGCACGACCTCGGACGCGAAAAGCTGGTCGAGCGGATCTGGCAGTGGAAGAACGAGTACGAAGCGCGGATTCTCGGCCAGCTCAAACGACTTGGCTGCAGCTGCGATTGGGAGCGAACTCGCTTTACGCTGGACGACATGTGCGCTCGAGCCGTTCGTCATACGTTTTTTGATCTCTTCCGCCAAGCAAAAATCTATCGCGGCAAGCGGCTGGTCAACTGGGACACCTACTTGCAAACTGCAGTCAGCGACGATGAAGTCAGCAACGAGACCGTCAAGGGTCACTTCTGGCATTTGCGGTATCCGATCATCAATCCGTCCGCGGGCGAGCCGGCGCACGTCATTGTCGCCACGACGCGCCCCGAAACGATGCTCGGTGACACGGCGGTCGCTGTTCACCCCGATCCGGCCGGCGCGCTCGACAAGGCCGAAGCCGAACTGAACGAGCGCTTGGCGAAAGCCGTCAGCTCAGAGCGCCCAGCGCTGGCTGCGCAGATTGAAGCGATTCAGCTTCGTCGCAGCGAAGTCCTGCCGGGCTTGCTGCAACTCGCCGCGATGGCGCGAGCCGGCAAGAAGATTCGCTTGCCGCTGCTGAACCGCGAGATCCCGCTGGTGCTCGACTCTTGGGCCAAGCCGGAACTCGGGTCGGGCTGCGTCAAGATCACGCCGGCTCACGACCCGAACGACTACGAAGTCGCCAAGCGTTGTCAGTTGCCGCTGATCAACATTCTCAATCCAGACGGCACGCTGAATGCAGAAGCCGGACCGTACGCAACGCTGTTCCTCAAGCAGGCCCGGCAAAAGATTGTCGCTGACCTCGAGGCTCAAGAACTGCTTGAGCGCGTTGAGGAACGCGAAATCGAATTGCCGATGTCCGATCGCAGCAAGACGCCGATCGAGCCCTATCTGGCCGACCAATGGTTCGTGCGGATGGCGGAGTTGGCTGAGTCGGCGATGGAAGCGGTCCGCGACGGCCGCGTCAGCATCACGCCCGATCGTTACGCCAAGGGTTATCTCGATTGGCTGGGCGAAAAACGCGACTGGCCCGTCTCGCGGCAATTGTGGTGGGGACATCAGATTCCGGTCTGGTCGCAGTCGGCGGAGACTCCTGGAGATGCCGAGTCGATCGCCGCTGAAGTCCGCGCGTTGACGGCTTTCGATAGCCGCCTCTATGCAATTCATATTGATCAGAACGAAGAGACCGATAGGGCCAAACGCGAGCGGCTGGGGATTCCCTACGCGACCGTTCATGTCTGCGTGCGCGATGAGAACGATCCCCTCGAGCCGCAAATCGAGGAGCTCGGTTTTGTTCGCGAGTCGGATGTGCTGGATACTTGGTTCAGCAGTGCGCTCTGGCCGCACAGCACGCTCGGCTGGCCCGAGCAAACTCCGGAGCTGCAGTACTTCTATCCGACGAGCACGCTCGTCACTGGTCGCGACATCATCACGCTCTGGGTAGCGCGAATGGTTTTGATGGGGCTGAATAACGTAGGGCAGATCCCATTCGATCAAGTCTTTGTGCATCCGAAGATTCTGGATGGCTTTGGCGAGACGATGTCCAAGTCCAAAGGGAACGGCATCGACCCGATCGACGTGATCGATAAGGTGGGAGCTGATCCGCTGCGGTTTGCAATGGTCCATTTGACGACCGAGACGCAAGACGTTCGGTTGCCGGTACAGTTTGAGTGCCCGCATTGCCAAGCCGCCATTGAGCAGACGAAGAAGAATCGCGAGTTGCCGGCGATCGAGTGTCCGAGTTGCAAGCAGCGATTCTCGACGCAGTGGGCGCGGACGGCGGAAGATCGCGCGCTGCCCAAGGGACCGGTCCTGAGCGAACGGTTCGAAGTCGCTCGCAATTTCATGAACAAGCTCTGGAACGCTTCGCGGTTTGCGATGATGCGGCTGGAAGGCTTCACGCCTGGTCCGATCGACACCAGTTCGCTGCACGTTGAGGACCGCTGGATTCTCAGTCGTCTCTCGAGCACGATCGCCGCAGTCACGAGCGGGCTCGACCGTTTCGCTTTCGCCGAGGTCGCGCGGACGCTGTACGACTTCACGTGGTCGGACTTCTGCAGCTTCTACGTCGAGATTCTCAAGGAGCGTTTTGCTGACGAGTCAGCTCGGCCGCAAGCTCAGCGGATGCTCGCGTTTGTGCTGGACAACATTCTGCGGCTGCTGCATCCGATCATGCCGTTCATCACCGAGGACATCTGGCAGCATCTGCGCGGGTTCGCCGCGCATCGTGGGCTGGAGTCGCCGGACCAGGCGAGCGAGTATCTGCTGAACGCTCCGTGGCCGCAGCTTTCGGCCTCTTGGCAAAACCCGGAGATCGAAGCCCAGTTTGCGCTCTTCCAAGAGACGCTTGGTGCGCTGCGCGAGATTCGGGCTCGGCAGAACATTGCCCCGAAGAAGGAAATCGCTTGCGTGATTCGCTGCGACGAGGGGACGGCCGAGCGGCTGCGTCCGCTGGCGATTTATTTTGGCCAGCTGGCCAACGCGACGCTGGGCGACCTCGGCCCGGCGGTTGTCCCGCCGCAGCTCGGTGCGCAGGTTGCGGTTGGCGCGGCGGAGGTTCATGTTGACTTGACGGGATTGATTAACGTCGAGGCGGAACTGAAGCGGCTGGACAAAGAGAAGGTGCGGATTGCGGGTTCGATTGCCGGCAAGGAGAAGATGCTGACCAACGAGAAGTACCTCGCGGCGAAGCCGGAAGAGGCGGACAAGATTCGCGAGCAGTTGGCTCAACTCCGCGAGCAGTTGGTAGCGGTGGAGGCATCGCTGGAGAGTTTGGCAAAGATGCCGCGCGAGTGATGGGGCGAGATTTCGCGCCTTAAGTGTGTCGTTTTTTTGTACGTCAGTCGGGGCTTAGCGCCAGCCCCCACGCTTCGCGAGAGCAGTAGGAGACAGACCAGTAGAGCAGAAGAAAAGCAGTGAAGACGAGAAACCTGCGCTGGGCGATGGTCTCCCGACCTCGCCCCCGGTGCGGTGTCCGGTTGTGGCGCGAAAATTAG
>JBJTQD010000901.1:0-6443 GCA_046075445.1 Planctomycetota bacterium | reverse complement strand
GCGAGCGCAACCCTACGTACGCAGTCGAGAAAAGTCGTAGAGGTCGAGCCGCACGTCGCCGCCTTGCGGCACGGGCGGCTCGACGCTGAAGTGAAAATAAACGTTGCATCTCAACCGCAGCTTGCAGTCGCGACGATGTTTTTGGGGCACAACCTTCGCCCTCAGCTCCGCAGCGCCTCATCCATCCAGCGCTGATACTCAAGATCAATCTCAGTCAGCGGCGTGGCAATCAATTCCGGAACCTCGTAGGGATGCAACTTCTTGATCGCCCCGACGATCGCTTCCCATAAACCTGCTCGAGTCTTGGCTCGCAGCAACCACTCCTCCGCCGCTTCGATCTTTCCCTCCCAGCGGTAAACACTTTGCACCGGACCGGAAATCTGTACGCAAGCGGCCAGCCGCTCGTCGACCAAGTGCTCGGCAATCTTTGTCAGCACCCTCGGATCATTGCAGGTGGTCTCGACGAGAAGAAAGGCGGCTGCGGATTTCGGGCTGGACATGAACTCGGCTCGCAAGCGGGAAGGTCACTTTTCAAATTCGGCTTTCACCACGCCGACGGAACCAAGCTTGAGATTCCTTACTCAGACGGCCCCTTTTCGATCGGGCGGATCGAAACGCCGTCGCTGGCGCGGGCTTCGATTTGATACACCTGCCCCTGTTCAACCTGGACGTAATTGACTTGTCCATGATTGGCCCGAATCCCCAGGCTCTTCTGCTTAAGGGGATCGTTGGCCACGGTCCAAAAGTCTTGCCAGATTTGTGACTCAAAAGGATTGGCAGTCGCGAAGCTGGCGTAGATCCCCGGCGCCTCGGGAGCATCCCCTTCCCCGCGCTGGTCGAGTGACTGGCCGCCGTTGGGCCCGTCGAGGTCGCCCCAGATACTGCGGAAGACGCAAAGCGAAGCCGCACGCAGCGTGTCGGCCTGTTCGATGTACTGGTCCTCAAACTTCACCAGCCAGCAATCGACATAGAGCTTGTCGCCACGCAGCTTAAACTGCCGCGGATTACCGACCGCCTTGCCCTGTTTGTCGACTTCGAGGAATTCGACTTGGAGAAACGGTTCGCCCTCTACGGAGGTTCCCTTCTCGAGCACTTTTACATTGGCCAACCGACGATCGATCTTCAGGAGCTTGAGAGCCGTCTGCAGCTTTTCGTTTTGCAGTCGCACATTCGCCAGTTCAACTTCCTGCAGCTTGAAGTCCTTTTCCAAATCAGCGAAGCGAGTCTGCATCGACTCCAGTTCGGCCAGCGCAACTTTTGCTCGCTGAGCCGGGATCACGTAGTTCTCGTAGCCATACCAGCCGGCGTAGCCAACACCTCCGGCCGCAGCCAATAAAAGCAACGTCCGCATCAGGCTGTTTATGACTTTGACGTTTTCCATTACGGCCATCGGTCGGTCCTTCGAAGGAGCTGCGCGGAAATCGGTGCGGGCTTTTTTGTAACCCTCCGTTCACGGAAGCAATTGTTCCCGATTTGTTTCCCAAGGGTCAACCCGAACTTGCCCGCTGTGAGGCAGACCTGCTCGGAAGCTGCTAGAATCGCGTGCGGAACGAATCATCAAGCCAAAAGTTTTTTCGGGAGTCTGTTGAATGAGCGTCCGAGAGTGGTTTCCGCTGTTGTCTGGGCCGGTAGCTGTCATTTTGATGTCGACGCTGGTGTCGCTTGCGGCTTGCACCTCGGCACGGGCTCAGAATGCCGAAGCCAAACCATGTCGCGTCGTCTTTTTTGGCGACTCGATTACCGAGGCGGCTGTCGGCCCAGAGGGTTACGTCACCCAGTTACAAGCAGCTCTCAATGAGCGGCAAACTGGTCACAAGTTTGAACTGGTCGGAGCCGGAATCAGCGGCCATAAGGTGCCAGACCTGCAAGCCCGACTCGAGCGAGACGTGCTCAGCAAAAAGCCGGACGTGGTTGTGATCTACATCGGGATTAATGACGTGTGGCATTCACAGAGCGGCCGCGGAACTCCCGCTGACACCTATCGCGCTGGTTTGGAAGACTTGGTGACCAAAATCAATCAAGCCGGAGCCCGCGTGATTCTCTGCACGCCGAGCGTGATCGGCGAGCGGCATGATGGCAGCAACGAGCTGGACAAAATGCTGGAAGAGTATGCGGGGATCAGCCGCGAGGTGTCGCGCAAAACGGGCGCCTGCCTGGTCGACCTGCGAAAGCTCTTTCTGCACGACCTGAAAATTCGCAACGCCGAGAATCAGAAGCAGGGAATCCTGACCACTGACGGCGTGCACCTCAATCCGGCGGGCAACGAGTTCGTCAAAGACTGCCTGGCTCGTCCCGTAGTCGCGGTCGCCGGGGCAACAGCTGTGAAGCATGTCGTGCTGTTTCAATTCAAGCCGACCACGACCGTTGCTCAGATTAACCAAGTCTGTGATTTGTTCGACCAGTTGCCGGGGAAGATTTCCGAGGTTCGCGGCTATGAAGCGGGCAGCGATATCAGCCCGGAAAATCTCGCCGAGGGCCTGACGCATTGCTTTACCCTCAGCTTTGCCGATGCAGCCGCCCGCGATGCTTACATCATTCATCCCGCTCATCAGGAGTTCGTCAAAGAAGCTCTGCCGCTGATTCAGCGGGCTGTGGTGGTTGACTACCTGAGTCGCTAGGCCGTAAAGGACGAAGAAGATTAAGGTTGCTGAGTTAAATTTTGATACAAAAGAAGAGGAGATTAGGCAAATGAGAAGCAGTTGGCTGAGTCTAAGATTACTGGCGGCCTGTGCGGCTGCTGGTCTGGCGATTGCCGCTCCGGCTTTTGCTCAGGAGAAGGAAGTTTCAACTGGCGAATCGCAATTCGAAACACCTGTGCGATTGGAAGCGGACGGCCAGCCGATCAAAGTCGAGTCGCCCGGTTGGGCTTGCCCGACGGTGGCGGACGTCGATGGCGACGGCAAACTGGATCTTGTCGTCGGCCAGTTCAATCAGGGCCACATGCAGTTTTTCAAAAATCTTGCCGAGCCCGGTGCGACGCCGAAGTTTGCCGCGGCCCAGTGGCTGAAGAATGGTGAGGAACGGGCGATCGTGCCCGGGGTTTGGTGATGCACCAGCTCAACTCCACAGTTTGTGGATTGGACCAACGATGGCAAGCTCGACATCCTCAGCGGTTGTTACTGGACCGAGGGCGCTGATGGCGGATACATCCAACTGCTCGAAGGCCGAGGCGGAAACGATTTTGCCGAGTCGAAGGATTTGCTCAGCGGCGAAGGAAAGTCGCTGCTGAATGAGGCATTGGCGGAAGACAAGTCAAATCAGACTTCGATCATTTGTGTCCAGCAGCACGCGGTCGACTACGATGGCGATGGTGATTTGGATTTGGTGGTCGGCTGCTTTGGACAGGATTTTTTCCTGTACGAAAACAAAGGGACGGCTGGAAAGCCCGACTTGGTGACCACGCCACGGAAGCTGGAGATCAAATCTCCCGACTATCATTCGGCTCCGCACCTGGTTGACTGGGATGGGGACGGCGACTTGGACCTGCTCAGCGGCAGCGGCAACGGCGGTGTGCTCTATTCGGAAAACGCGGGGACGCGAGCCGAGCCGAAATGGAGCGAGTTCACGAGATTGATTTCCAAGAGCGAGATCGCTGAGCAAGTTCTGCTCGATGGGGCAACGGTTCAGCCATCTCAGTCGACTCGCGTCTGGGCAACCGATTGGAATGGCGATGGGCTGCTTGATCTGCTGGTCGGAGACTCCGCCAGCTTGCTGACTCCTGCTGAGGGCTTGACCAAGGAAGAGTTCGAGCAGAAACGGAAGGAGTACCAAGAGGCGTTCACAGCGGTGGCTCAGAAGCAGCAGCCGATGATGGAAAAGAGCATGGCGCTGCGTGAGAAGGGCGAAGAGGTACCGGAAGAGTTGGAGAAAGCCTTGCAGGAAAACATGCAAGAACTTCAGAAGGTCTTTGCGAGTCAAGACAAGTTCCAAACAGCCGACCGGACCGGATTTGTTTGGCTTTACCTGCAGAAGCCCAAGCCCACGGCGACCAAGTGAGTTGTCGATTTGGTGCAACCACCAGCCGGTCGTGTATTCGTGGAGCCGCGACTAGCCAGTTACCGCGTTTCGAACCATCCCGCAGGGGCGGTTCGACGCGGATCCCGATCTGACAGCCAAACGAAAAAACGCCCGCGGTCGCGGCGGTTTCCTCCGCTTCAGCGTCGACCCGTCCGAGCCGAGTCGGCGTCGGCCGGTTCGACCTGGGTGGCGATGTCTGTTTTCGTTAGGTAGGGTTGCGCTCGCAGAGCCTCGCTTACCCCACGCTAAGGTAAAGCGCCCTGTCGGGGCGAAGAGCCGTGTACCGATGGCGAAGCAATCATTGGGGTGCTGTACCGAACCATCAAACAGGCCACCATCCGACCTCGCGTCGGTGGAGCCATGACTAGCCGGCTACAGCCCTCGCCTCGGGCATCGGTATGACACAGAGCAGTCCGTTGCGGATACCCACTGCCTTGACCACGAGCCCGGCATCAACCCATTCCTGGTCCTCTGATACCACCGAGTGCTTTACGCCTTCAAACTCAGCATCGCCGAGCGGCCGAAGGGGAGAAGTCGTTACGCCGATCTTGCCAACCAACGCCGTCAGATTCTCCGCATGCGTCGTCGACTCGGAGTCGCGTATCGGAGATTGCAGAACTAACTCGGGAAAGCCGAAGGCCCACTCGCGTATCAAGTAGACGGTGCCTGAAAAGAGAAAGTCACCACCTAATTCCGTTGCTATACTAAGTACGATTGCCATGGCAAAGCCAACCCCAAGGAGTAAGGCAAACACAAACCAAACGGCAAGATTCAGCGACCAGCAAAGCAGCAGAACACCGGCGAAGAGTTGCGCGATGCGGAGTCGAGCCGCGGGGAGCCTTGCCGTTACACTCAGCTGCGCTCCTTGGTCGTGTCGGTGCGCCCACTCATTGACGTAACAGATAAAAGCCAACGCAGAGAGAGCAACCAGCGGCAAGTCGATGAACGGTGTAAAAGCGAGCTTGATCATTAACTCAAACCACGAAAGCAAGGCTAGAGGCCGGGGGCGATATTGTATTCACTACACCTTTCTTCACGTCCAAAGCGCCGAACTTGCCTAGGGAGGCGGGGTCCGAAGAAACCGGACAAAGGAGAGGGCGCAACCCGCTAATTACCCCCATCCCGTTTTGCTTCTCTGGTGTATGACAAGGCAAGCAAGGCAATCCCGGCCAAAGTCAGGATCACGCCAACAACCGGTGCCGCCGCGCCGAGAAAACGCAAATGTCTTAGCTGAAAACCGAACAGCGGGCCGACGAGAGAAAAAATTCCGATAATCAGCAAGAAAATACCGAGGTCGCGCACTAGATTACCTCCGCTTGGAAGACAGGAAAAAGGGGTCGGGGGTCAACCCGCTAATTACCCCCGTCCCCTTTTGCTCAGATGAGTTCCGCATCGCTGGCATAAAAATCAATCGCGGCAGCTAGTTCAGGATGCGCTGCTGCCCAGAGATCATCAAACACGATGATCTGATGAAACAATCGGCGTTGGAGCCTTCCCCATGAAATCGTAGCAGCATGGTGGTGGAGTTGGCAAATATGCTCGGAGTAATCCAGAACCGATTCATTTGCCAGCCTGGAGCCTCGACCAAGGTCCTTTGCAGAGATGACCGCAAGCGAGTCCCGCCAACTGGCACCAGAAGATGCCAATGAAATCAGGTCCTGTCGAACGCTCACTGCATTCACATTTCGCATCGCTTCATAGGAGTCAATCGTCCCGAGCAGATCGGCCAGACACGCCGGGTTTGACGACGCGATCCCAAACCTGCGAATAAATGGTCTGTTCCGGTGCATGAACAAAGAGGCGGGTACAGGGCTCTGAACCGGATCTCAACCCATCCTTTGGCAAACCGCCTTCATGGACCAGAAACGCGCAACGACTTGGGTTTTCCTTGATGAAACTGTCATCGATAAAATAGTATCGCAATTCAAGTTCATCATCGTTGGTGAGCACCTGGAGCACTTCAGGCGTAAAGGCAATTCCGCCCTCAGCGTAAAGGTGTGTTTTTAACTGCTGCTCAAGCTCGCGCTGATCGCGCGGCACCGGCAATCTGTACCGTTTGATCGCTTCGAAAAGACTATCAAAGCCATACACATGTTGGCCGAGCAGCCTCTCTGACAGGTCATCCTCAGCATGCCCCGCTTGCGAGTTCCAGACGCGCTGAAACCAAGCCAGAATTGAGTCGTCAGGAAGACGCTTCACGTATCTTCCGGTAGGGTTTTCGTAGGGGCTGCGATAGACAAACGTGATCGCCATCTCAAACCTCCGCTCGCGAAACGCTTCGAGAGTCCCCGGCCTCGATCGTCACCGAGAAAAACAGGGATTAGAAGAGGGGAAGCAACTGGGCACCCTTTACTTCGTCTGGTTGGACCACCCAGATTTGTCGCGATCCAGCGTAGTGCTGCTTCAGTTGCTCGTCGTAATCGGCT
>JBJTQD010000900.1:0-1911 GCA_046075445.1 Planctomycetota bacterium | reverse complement strand
CAAAGCGAACGTAGTCGATCCTGCTTGGGAAATGCTGCCCATGCCAATTCGACTTCTCGGGCGCGAGCGATTGCGGTGGGACTCGATTTTTGACTCCGCCCGCGCTAAAGTTTTTGTCGTTGATGGCGAGTCTGCGACCGTTCATCCAGAAGCCAAGCAGCGAATCAATCAACTTTTCTCCGGAATGTTTCCGTCCGATCCTAAATTGGCTGCTGAGGCAGAGGCTACTCCTCCCGTCGACGGCCAAATCAACCCATAACATCGCTGCTAATCCGTCCCAAACAACTCCAGCAGCAACTTTGCGAATTTCTTCGGGACTAGTTGCAATTTGTCGAAGTGCACGCGGTCTTCACCATAGATCAGGTCTCCGTATCCGGGTGCCGTCGTGATTCCAATCACCCGCCAACCCTCTGCCCTCAATCGACTAACTACCCGAGCAGTCATCATCACAGCAGTCTGCGAGACCCTCGTCTTAGCAGGCTCAATCGCGTACGGCTGAGCATCGCTCAAAACAAACATCACTCGACGTTTGTCTGAATCGTACTCAAATCGTTTAGCGACCTCCTGCAAAGCCACATCGTCGTAATTCGATTGACTCTGCGCACTGAAAGCTCCCAGTCGCCCCGGGATCGAATCCTTGTCCCCGAGGTCGCGGATCGCAACCTTCTCCCCAAGTGCGGTGTGCGAAAAAACATGAAGCTCCACGTTGGACGACTTCCGAAATGCTTCGCACATGATCACGCCGAGTTGCATTGCGATTTGCTCTGGCACCCCGACCATGCTGCCACTTCCATCAAGAACCAAAACGATCCTCGTTGGAATCAACTTTTTCTTCGAGGGACGATCTTCCGTGAAGAGACGCGAATCAAAGGCATACCGATGCAACCGCCGACCGGAAAGGCGGCCTGCCGGTTGGGCCAAGAAACTTTGCCCTCGAGCAAGCAGCGGATCGGCAAATACGTTTTCCAGCTCTTCCGAAACCTCCCGTGTCGCAAACGACACCTTTCGATAAATCTCCCGCGCATCGTCGGTCGATAGAACCTCAATGAACTCGACCGCGACCTCTTCTCGCCAGTCGGCATCCCTTTCCGAAGCGAAGGGCAGGGGAGCAGGCTCAGGGCATCCCGCCTGTTTCGCCTCAGCCTCAATCATCCGGACCATGCTCGCAGGAAACGCCTCACCGACCAACGAGCGATTCAAAATAGATTCGGCAAACCTCCAGCCACTCCAGCGGGTTTCCTTCGCAGGGAGAGCTGATTTCGAGTCCTCGCCAACCGGGGATATCGAATCCGTTCCAAGCAGTACCTTCAACCTTTTCGGCCCGGAGACCTGTTCGGCTTTCTTAAAGCAATCAAACCGAAGATAGACCTCCTTTGCGGCTTTTAAAACCTGCGATTCGGTCAATGGCTCATCGAAAAAGATCTCCTCCAATTCCTCGAAAACACAAACTCCATCGCTCAGCCTCCAGGCACGCAGGTCGGAACGCGCCTCCAGTACCTCCGGAGTAAAAAGGAACAGAGAGATCAACAACAGCACTCGTTCGTATTCTTCGAGGAACTTCCAACAAGCAACTGCGTGCTCAAGCGAGTCCTCTTCGACCAAGCGGCGCCGCGTCCGCTCGAGATAAGTCTGCCACGCTAGGCTGGACTCGGACATCAATCGCTCGATTCGATAGTCTTCGATCAGGTTCAGCAACAGCTTTTTCTGTTTGCTGGTCTTTCCGGCAATCCTGTAAAACTCCCGTGTAAACAGAAGATGAGCCATCTCGTGCAACACCAAGCCGACGAAAACATCCGGCTCAACGTCAGGCTGGAAGAATCGTCGGTCCAGATAGATCACCGGTTTGCACATACTGTCCGGAGCATCGAGGAACGTCGCCGCCGCGGTGCCAATCGATTCCTCTTCCGCCAG
>JBJTQD010000899.1:0-1733 GCA_046075445.1 Planctomycetota bacterium | reverse complement strand
TCCGCAATTACCGCGGCGTCGGTGGCGGACCGGAATCGCTGAAGCAGATCGACTGGGAAGTCGAAACGTACGCCTGGGGCGTGCTCCCCGCCGCCCTGCGTCCCGACTCACTCGCAGCCGGAATCGCCCAAGAGCTGCAATGGATCGACCAACTCGTAGCAAACTAAGAAAAGGGGACGGGGGGCAAATCAACGGCAGCGGATTTAGAAAATGAGTTAGGGCAAAAGTCACCCAACGAAAGTCTTTCTCCCCCAAGCTCTTTTTCCTTGGGCGTCAGGCAATGATCAATTTGATTGTGAACTTATCCTGCTCGGCTGCAGTCTTTTAAGCGTCCTCGCCAAGTCGGAATCCTCCACGCTCTCAAACTTGCTGCAACCGGAAGCAGTTCTTCAGCGCAGCCCCTCCCAATGTCATCCGTCTCAACCAACTCTGACTCTGCATCTTGGTTGAGCCGAGCTTGGGCTGCGTACCTCGCCCCGTTTCGTGGCTTACCGCGCGAAGTCTGGTACCTTTCGATCGTGATGTTCATCAACCGTTCAGGTTCGATGGTGCTTCCGTTCCTGACGCTCTACGCCAATAAGGTCCTTGGCTATTCAGTCGAGTCGGCCGGGACCATGGTCGCTTGGTTTGGCTTGGGCAGCTGTCTCGGCGCGTTTTTTGGCGGTTGGTTAGTCAGCCGGTTCGGCTCGCTCCGCGTCCAGATTACAGCCTTTTGCTGCAGTGCATTCGGGTTCGTGATCCTCTCGCAAATCACCGGCTATGTTTGGTTTTCCGTGACGCTGTTTTTAATGAGCATCGCGGGCGAGGCATTTCGTCCAGCCAACGCGGCAGCGATCGCTGACTACAGCCCTCCTGAGGTCCACCCGCGGGCTTATGCGCTGAATCGGCTGGCGAGCAACTTTGGGTTTTCGATTGGTCCGCCGCTGGGTGGTTGGATCTCGACCTTCAGTTACTTCTGGCTGTTTCAAATTGACGCCGCCACCTGTTTCCTCGCCGCCATCGCAATTCTGTTTCTATTTCGCGGGCGAGTGATCCAGCAACGGTTTGGTCACGACAGTACCGCAGCAGACGAACCAAAACGAAGTCCTTGGACCGACCTCTGGTTTCTCGGTTTTCTCTTAATCACGCTGTTGACCTACATCATCTTCTTCCAACTCGTGTCGATCTACTCGCTCTACTTGGCGGATGAATATCGCTTGCCGAACTGGCAGATCGGCGTGCTGCTGGGGATGAACACGATGGGAGTCGTCTTGTTTGAGATGTTGCTAGTCAACTACTTACTTGAGTATTCCAAACTGCACTTGATCGCCTCGGGCAGCTTTTTGATGTGCCTCGGGATGTCTGCTCTGGTCTTCGGCCAAGGCTTTTGGTTCGCTGCTGCCGCAGTCGTCGTCTGGACGGTAGGCGAAATGCTGGCGATGCCGCAGGCGATGGCCTTCGTGGCAGCTTACGCCGGTCCACGCAATCGAGGCCGCTACATGGGAGCTTACACCACGGCGATTTCCGGCTCGTTCGTCGGCTCCGCTTTGGTCGGCGGATACTGCTACGGCATCGACCACAATCTGATTTGGTACGTCGGGCTCGCGATGAGCCTCGTCGGGCTTGTTGGATTTCTTAGTTTGGCTCGCCCGGATAAACGACCCAAAAAAAGAGGACGGGGGGACGGGGGGCAATTCACGAATTGAATCCGGCCATTTTTACAAAGCTAGGAATGCAAAGACACAACTCAGTTG
>JBJTQD010000898.1:0-2558 GCA_046075445.1 Planctomycetota bacterium | reverse complement strand
TGGCTGAAAATTCTAAAACAGAGCGCGGCAGCCGCGTTCCGGAATTAGATGCCGTTCGCGCGATGGCCGCGCTGAACCTGATGTTGTTTCACTTCACGCACGCCTACAGCGTCAAATACGGGTTCACCAGTCCACTTGGCTTTGAATATTCGTACGGCAAGTACGGGACGCAGCTGTTTTTCATACTCAGCGGCTACGTCAATGCGATGACCTTGTTGGGTAAAGGCCAACCGCTGGATTTTCTAGCGGCACGGACGATTCGGATCGTTCCGACGTACCTGCTGGTGCTCGGGATGAACCTGGTCTTACTGCTGTTTCTGCCTTTTACACTGCACGGAAATTACAGCATCGCGCAGGTGCTGGCCAATTTAACTTTGGTCCCCAAGCTACTGGGATATGAGTGTCTTGAGCCGGTTACTTGGACGCTGCAGATCGAAATCCTGTTTTATGCGGTCTTGCTGTTGCTGTATTGTCTGGGCGGATTGCAGCGCCCGGTTCGGACGTTGCTGTGGTACATGGCCGTCTGTATCGCCGGCACTTGGTGGCTGAACACAGTGCGGACTGACTTTGTGGGTACCGATGCTGCGCAGCTGGCTGACTTTTGGGAGGAGCTGTTGCTGCTTCCTTACATGCCGCTGTTTGCGATCGGGATCTTGCTTTATCGACTGCGGACTGGGGCAAGCGGGTTCGGCTGGAACCTGGTTGGTCTGGCTGCGGCTGTCGGGACGTTTCACTTGATCGACAGACGCGATCACAACCCGGTGGCGACATTTTTATTAATTGGTTTGATTGCCGGTGCGGGTTGGGGTGTTATTCCGCCGCTGCGGCTCCGGCCGTGGGTCTTCCTCAGCTCGATCTCCTACAGTCTTTATCTGCTCCACAACAATTTAGGCACGGCCTTCATTTACTACTTGAATCAAGCCGGGCTCGAACCGTGGATTTGTTTTTTGCTGGTCTTCCCGTTTGTGATCGGCGTTTCAGCTCTATTCTCGTTTTGGGTTGAGCGTCCGCTTTCCGCCGGACTTCGAGCGGGCTGGAAATCGTGGCGACTTCGAAATAGCCCAAAGCAGTTGCCGAGACTTGGTAGCGATTCCGTGATGAAAGAGGCGACGACATGACGAACTCGGAAACAGTGAATGCCCCGGCAGAGTGCTTTCGCAGCTGGGAGCAGGTTCGAGGATGGGAAGACGCTTGGAATGCCGCGGCTGGCAGCAATTTCATGCTGCGGACCGAGTGGCTTGAGAGTTGGTGGGAAGCCTACCAGCAGCGGAGCGATCGGCTGGCGATCGCAAGCCTCCCGTCCAGCGCGAATTTGGAACTTGGTTTCTTGCCTGGGTTTGTCACCAGAGGAATGTTGGGGCGAACTTTCCGCTGGTTGGGAAGCGGTGTCGCCTGTAGCGACAATATGAGATTGCTTGGATCGGCCACTGAGCAGGCGGCTTGGGGGGGATCAATTGCGGGCTGGCTGAGCAGCGAGACGTTTCGATCCCAATTCGGACGCTTGGACGCGATTGAGCTGGAAGGTTATCTCAAAGATGAGGGATCGGTTAGGGAATTGACTCGCGGCTTGCAGGCGGCGGGTTGGTCACTGGAGGAACGCCCGGTAGGAGGTGCCTGGAAAATTCAGCTGCCAGCGACACTGGAAGAATATGTCAACTCATTGCACAAATCGCGACGGCGGAAAGTCAACAAAGCGAAACGCCTGTTAAGCGAGGGGAGGGTTCGCTTTGAAGCGATTTGGGAATGGTCGCGCATCGATGAGCTTTGGAGTGAATTTGTGCGATTGCATCAGAAGCGACGCGAGACACTCGGTCAGTCGGGCTGCTTTAGCGACCCCCGATTCGGGATCTTTCTCAGGCATGCCACCGAACGAATGGCTCAAAAGCAGCAGTGCTGGATGGGTACGCTTTGGGCTGGGGAGGAACCAATCGGAATTAACCTCAATTTCCAAAGTGGCGACTCCACTGGAATGTACCAGTCCGGGATGGAGACGGACCGCACGGAACTTGAGCCGGGGCACCTGCTGAACTACTTCACGATCGGCACAGTCATCGAGCGAGGGGGGAAGTGGTTTGATTTCTTAAGGGGCGACGAGGCTTATAAAGAGGGCTGGGGAGCAGAACGACGCGTGTTGTGCCGGTCGCGGTTGTTTGCGCCTCATCTTTTGGCTCGAGTCCGACAGTCGGCGTTGGCGGCGGGACGTGAATTGAGAAATTGGTCGTCCGGTTGGCTTGGCAGTGCCGGGACTGTAGTTCCGGGGACTGAATGCGAAACGGCTGGTGACTAGAAGCGATTGGCGTTGTGGTAAATCGCAGCCGTGGCGTGTTTACACCGGCAGCGAAGGGCACGCCCCAGACTTTGAGCGCTTCCGCCCTCACGGCCAACGTCGTCTGGTTGATGCTGCGATCACTTGCGCTGCGCCTCGCCTGCGTTAAAGCTTGGCGGCTTTGGGCTTCGGCTACGGGCTAAACGAAGAGGCAGCCTGACGGCTTTGGGCTTCGGCTACGGGCTAAACGAAGAGGCAGCCTGAAGGCTGTGGACTTCGGCTACGGGCTAAA
>JBJTQD010000897.1:0-896 GCA_046075445.1 Planctomycetota bacterium | reverse complement strand
GCTTGCTGTTCGACAGCGATGGAGACCTGTGGTTGACCAGTCTCTACGAGCACAAAGTTTTCGAACTGGACAGTAACGGCAATATCAAGACCCAGTTTTCGACCAACTTCCGCACGTTCGATACTTTTCCCGCTTACTTGATGTTCGATCCGAACAACTCGAATCAATTGTTGGTTTCGCTTTCTGGTGCTGCAGGTGTCTACAAATACTCATTGAGCGGGACGCCGTTGGGGATTTTTGCCTACGGCGGGCCGACACATGTGCCCGGGCAAATGTTGCTGGTCTCGGCAGTGCCGGAACCGGGTGCCGGATTGCTGCTGGCGGGCGCCACCGTGTTGTTTGGCACGCTGCGACGCCGCCGAAGCTAAGGAGTTGCCGGTCTACACCACATAAACCTGCGAGGAAAACCTGCGAGAGCACCCGCTCGCAGGACTCCCGGCTTGTTCCCAGCGACTCTACAATACGGGCAACTGGTATCGGGAATTTGACGGGGGAAATGATGCTCAGGCAGAAATTGAAGCTGAGTAGAAAATCGCGAGCGGGCTTCACGCTGATTGAATTGCTTGTCGTGATTGCAATTATCGTGATCCTCGTCGGGTTGTTGCTGCCGGCGGTCAACAGTGTGCGCGAAGCCGCGCGGCGAACGCAGTGTCTGAACAATCTCCGGCAGATCGGGATTGCGACCCTGAATTTCGAGAGTGCTCGCCGGGTTTATCCGGTTGGTTCGGAGGCGAAGCCCTATCCTGGATTTCCCTTCTATCCTCACAACTTTTATCGCTGGTCGGTGCTGGCACATCTCACGCCGTACCTTGAGCAAAGCAACGCCTACAACAGCCTGAATCTTTCGGTTCCCTTGTTCACCCCCGGTGGGTTTGCGATCTCGCCTGAGAATCAAC
>JBJTQD010000896.1:0-2484 GCA_046075445.1 Planctomycetota bacterium | reverse complement strand
TGAATTATGAGGCCGCGACCAGCCACAGCATTACGATTCGGGCCACGTCGGCTGACGGCAGCTTCACGATTCAAAGCTTCGCGATCAACCTGACCGACGTCGATGAGTACGATGTCAGTGCGGTTTCCGATATCAATTCGGCGGCCAACTCTGTCGCTGAGAATGCGGCTGCGGGCACGACTGTGGGGCTGACCGCATTTGCGGCTGACTCCGACGCGACCAACAACACGATCACCTACACGCTGACGGACAACGACGGCGGGCGATTTGCGATTGACAGCTCGACCGGCGCGGTCACCACGACGCGCGGACTGGACCGCGAACTGGACGGCGCCGTACGCCAAGTGACGATCCGGGCAACTTCGGCGGATGGCTCGTGGTCGGAAGAGACCTTTACGATTGACATTCAAGACCAAGATGAGTTTGATGTCACGACGCCGGCCGATGTCAACAGCAGCCCGAATTTCGTAGCCGAAAATTCAGCAGCCGGTTCTGCGGTTGGCATCACGGCTCAAGCTGCCGACATCGACGCGACCAACAACCTGGTCAGCTACAGCTTGACCAACAACGACGGCGGGCGATTCGCAATCGACCCGGTCAGCGGCGTGGTGACCACGACTCGCACCCTGGACCGGGAGGTCGACGGGGCTCAGCGACAAGTTACCGTACGGGCGACATCGGCCGATGGCTCTTTCGCGGAACAAAACTTTACCATCGACATCGGCGACCTCGATGAGTTTGACGTGACGGCGCCGGCCGACGTCAACGCAGCTTCGAATTTCGTCGCCGAGAATTCGCCGGCGGGCTCGCTGGTCGGGATCACGGCTCAAGCCGCAGACTCGGATTCAACCAACAATCTGGTTACTTACAGCCTGAGCAACAACGATGGCGGGCGGTTCGCGATCGACCCGGTCAGCGGCGTGGTGACGACGACTCGCGCCTTGGATCGAGAAATCGACGGAGCGAGCCGACAGATCACGATCCGTTCAACATCTGCGGATGGCTCGACTGCCGAACAGGTCTTTACCATTTCGATCGGCGACGTTGACGAAGCGGATGTGACGGTACCAGTGGACGTGAACCCCTCAGCCAACCAAGTTAACGAGAACGCGGCGATCGGCAGCGCGGTCGGCTTGACTATTTCCGCTCAAGACAGCGACGCAACGCAGTCGCTGGTCAGCTACCAGTTACTGGATAACGCCGGCGGACGATTTGCAATCGATGCTTTAACGGGTGTTGTCACGGTCGCCGGTCCGCTGGACTACGAAACGGCCACCACTCATTCGATTCTGGTGCGGGCGATCAGCCAAGACGGTTCGGTTGCCAACCAGTACTTTACGATTAACGTCCTGCCGCTGAACGACAATACTCCGCAGTTCGTCTCACCGACCAGCTATACGGTCGGCGAGAATCAATTGAACGTTGGCTTTGTCAGCGGAACGGATGCCGACCTTCCCGGACAGGCGCTGAGCTACACGATTAGCGGCGGGGCCGATGCGGCGAAGTTTGTGCTCGACCCGACTTCTGGGCAGCTGCAGTTCGCCGGACTGCAGGACTTCGAAGCTCCGGGCGATGCCAACTCCAATGGCGTGTATGAAGTTCGCATTCGGGTCAGCGACGGGCAGCTTTGGAGTGAACAATTAGTTCTGGTAACAGTTGCAGATGAAAACGACCAACCTGTCGTGATTAGCGACTCTTGGTCAATGGATGAGGACACGATGCTAAGCCAGTCAGTGCTGGCCAATGACAGCGATCAGGATGGGGATCCACTGAGCGTGCAGCTGCTTGAAGGACCAGCGAATGCGTCCAGCTTTGTCCTCAACTCAGACGGTACCTTCAGCTACCGGCCGTCGGAAAACTGGTACGGCACCGACGGGTTCCGCTATCGAATCAGCGACGGTCGAGGCGGGACTGCGGAAGGAAGCGTGACTCTGCAGGTCCAGCCGGTCAATGATGCTCCGATCAGTTTGGAAAACGCCTTTACTGTACTGCAAGGCTCGACGCTGGAGACCGCAACTGGCGTTTTAAGCAACGACATGGATATCGAGAGCGAACCGCTGATTGCGATTCTGGTCGCTCCACCAACTCGGGGTGTGATCACCTTCCGCATCGATGGCTCCTTCTTGTACAAGCCTGAAGTCGGCTTCATCGGTACGGATAGTTTCACTTATATCGCCAGCGATGGCGTGATGTCAGGCACGCCGACAAACGTTTGGGTTCAGGTCGATGTTGGTTCAGGCTTGCCACCAACCCCTCCGCCACCGCCCCCATCATTCGGTGGTTCGGGCAATAGTGGAGGCAGTTCAAGCGGCGGAGCAGGAAGCAGCAGCGGCGACAGTTCCAGCGGCTCGGGCAACTCGGATACCGGCAACTCCGACAGTTCGGGCAGTAGCGATAGCTCGGGAGCCGACAATTCGAGTGCCAGTGCTGATGGAGTTAGCTCAACTGGCGTCGGACCGCAGGCCGGGCAGGCGCAAACAGGCA
>JBJTQD010000895.1:0-7016 GCA_046075445.1 Planctomycetota bacterium | reverse complement strand
CTACTTGCTGGCTTGGGCCCGCGTCCGCATGGCAATCGCTGGCGCGACTCCGGCCGTCTCGGCGGCTCTGGCGGCGCCTCCATCACCCGCGACTTGGCTGGGACTATGGGCTTTTGTCCCGGTCACGCAAGCAGCCTTTTGCCTCGCGACATTTCGCGTCCTTGGGCTACGAACGATTAGTTGGCGGGGCGTTAAATATCAAATCAACAGTCCAACCGACGTGCGGTTGGTCAGCCGCGGCACGCTCGCCCCGAAAGGCGACTCTGGCAAGACTTCGATTTAAAGCTCTGGTTGGCAAACACAGCCGCCAACGCTCGCGTTTCGGGGCGATGAGAGCGCTGGGTCGATCGGAGCGATCGATGATTACAGGTTCAGGCCAAACGACCCGCCATCGCTGCGTCGCGATGTGCCGCCCCGCAAGGGCTGATTCGTCTTCGGCACCGCCAGCGGACGCGTGGTCTCGATGGCCTCTTCTTCCTTTTTCTCTACCTTCTTCTCGGGAGCAGGCAGAGTCGCCTTCAGCGAGAGCGACATCTTTTGTGCGGCCGGGTCAACCGACAACACTTTTACCTCGACCTCTTCGCCTTCTTGCACGTGGTTCTTGACCGAGTAGACCCGGTGATGAGCCAACTCGGAGATGTGCACTAGGCCTTCGACGCCGGGCGCGACTTTGACAAAGGCTCCGAAGTCCGCCAATCGCGAGACAACGCCTTTGACCACGCTGCCGGTTGGGAACAGCTGATCAACGTCTTTCCAAGGATGTTCCAGCGTGTCGCGGTAGGAAAGCGAGATCTTGCCTGACTCGGCACTCGCTTGCTCGACTTTGACTTTGACCTTCTGGCCGACTTGCACGACTTCTTTCGGATGCTTTACCCGGGACCAACTCAACTTGCTGATGTGGACCAGTCCCTCGACTCCGCCGATGTCGACGAATGCGCCGAAATCAGCCAAGCGAGTCACGGTTCCTTCATACGCTTGCCCAACTTCGATCGAAGCGAGCAGCTCCTTTCGCTTTTCTTCGAATTCACGCTCGAGCACAGCGCGACGACTGAGCACAAGCCGCTTCTTCTGCGGATTGATTTCGGTCACCAAACACTGCAGTTTTTGATTGACGAAGTCGCCGAACTGTTCGACGCGGAAGCGGTCGATTTGGCTGGCTGGGATGAAGCCCCGCAGTTGATTGACGATGACTTCCAAGCCACCGGTGTTCGAGCCGCTCACGCGGCATTCGACGAGGTCGCCTTGCTTGAGGCTCTCCCAGTCGCCGCTATCGACTGAGGCCCCGGGGAGGCTGAGGTCATAGAGCCCGTCTTCCTCGCTCAACTTCTTGGTGATGACTTCAATCTCTTCGCCGGCGGCGGGGACTTGCTTGAACTGACGCGAAGGAATCACGCCTTGATATCGGCCCTTGAGGGTCACGAAAACGTTTTCGCCTTCAACTCGAGCCACGATCGCCTTGATTCGACTCCCCTCTTCCAGCTCTTCCGTGCCGGTCGCTTCGCCGACCAGTTTGTCCATCGACATGCCCGAGATTGCCGCTTCGATCTCGGCATCGATATCGTCGCTCAAACCCAAAGTCGATCGGACTTCGGGACGCGCAACGGGAGCTTTGTCTTCTTGAGCTGGATTGAAGTTCAGCGGAACGCTTTCTGCCTTCGCTACAGCTGCGGGCTTTTGCGGAGCCAAACGCGTGTCGGCAACATCGCGTTGCGAGCCGATCGCGATCTTGCCCTTGGCGGACGAGTTCGAGTCAGCAGCGGAGTTTTCGGATGTAGCGTTTTCGTTTTCAGGCAGCTCGGTATTCATGGACAGGAATTGGAAGTGAGATAAGGGGTCTAAAGACGTGTTAAAAACCAGAAACAAGTTTAGGCTCGAGTCCCGCAAGCCGGAAGGAGCCAGAAAAATCAGACTGCTCAGGCAAGGTCTCGGAAAGTTGGAGAGCGCTAACCACGGCCACGATCACAACCGGGCGACGTTAGCGATGGTAAATTGATTAGCGTCCCTCGGACTTGAGCTTGAAAGAATCCGTTCGGAACGGAGAGGCTGGCAATCCAGCCCCATTCACCAAGTTCGGCTCGGCCGTATCGGTCCAGGCGAAGCGAACCGCGGTCGGCTCAGTAACTCCATCGGCCCAAACCACGATTGACTCGCCATCAATCTCTGCTTGGGCAGGCACAAATTTTTCATCCGAACCGCAAATTGTGAAGTGGCCCAGAGGTTGCCCGTCGCGCGACTTGAGGCCGGTCGAATGGTCGAACGTCAGTCGGGCTTTGGCACCTTCGATTTTCAGTTCGCGGAAAAGCGGGCCAGAAAACGTGGGCAGGTCGGTCCCGGCCGGCAGCCGATCGCGATAAGCCGTGGCGAGAGCCCAAAGGCTCAAGCGGCCGCCGACGTCCTGTTTGTTGGCCGGGTGAATATCAGCGATATTGCCAATATCGGTGGTCACGACCATACCGGTAGCTTCGACACTCCGCAGCGTCTTCAACTGAGCGTCCCAAACCTCGGGCATCGCCTCGACATCTTGTCCGCCGTAACGGAAGGGGGCGATTTGAACGAACAAGAAGGGGAATGGACGTCCACCGGCGAGTTGGCTTCGCCAGCAGCGAATCATCGTCGGAAACAACCGGGAGTACTCGACGCCACGGCCTACGTTCGACTCGCCTTGGTACCAAATTGCGCCTTGAAAAGCGAAACCGGAGATCGGGGCAATCATTCCGTTGTAAAGCACGCCCGGGCGATGCGGATTGTTCGGGTCTTGGTTGGCTGCCCAGCGCTCGAACAAGTTGTCAAAACCGCCAGCTTCTTTCAAGCACGACTCGGAAGTCCAAGACTCGGCTGGAGTCCCGCCCCACGAAGTGTTGATCAAACCGATGGGAACATTCAGCTGCTTGTTCAATTGGCGGCCGAAAAAGTAGGCGGTCGCTGAAAATGACTTGACCGAATCGGGTGAGCAAACGCCCCATTGCGTGCAGCGGCCAAAATCGGTCTGCGGCTGGAGCATTAAGTTGTGCTGAATAGTGAACAGCCGAACGTTAGGGAATTCTTTGGCTGCGTCGATTTCCTTTTCGGGATTAGCCGATGCAGTAACCGGCCATTCCATATTGGATTGTCCCGAGCAGATCCAAACTTCGCCTACCATGACGTCGGTCAGGACAATCTTCGGCTCGCCTGCCTTGCGGCTGACTTCGAGTTTGTGCGGACCGCCTGCTTTCGGTGTTTGAATGCTGACCGACCAGTTGCCATCGGCACCCGCAGTGCCGGTAACGACTTGTTCATTGAAGGTGACGACGATTTCCTCTCCCGCCGCTGCTTTGCCCCAAACCTTAGTCGTGCTCTCTTGTTGCAACACCATGTGGTCGGAAAAGATGGGAGCCAACGTCACGTCCGTTTGGCAGGCGACGGCACTAACGGCCAACGCTAGCCAGGTGAACAGTCCACAAACGGCGAAGAGTAAACTTCGGGAAATGGCGGATTTGAGCATGCGACTCAACGCTCCCAGCGGATGTTTTGAAAATCGTTTTTAATGTCGGCAAACGAAAAATGAGCAGCCGACGTCCCCGAACATCCGGAGGCAAGGGCCGAAAAATTCGCCCTCGGCCGAGTTCTGCGGATGGACCAAGTCCCGACTAGTTTAACCGGACGACTGGACTATGGCCAACCGCCGAGCGGTTCCTGATGCCTTGGCGGGTTATTCCCCGCACTAGGGGGTCGCGAGGACTTGATGCAGATGAAAATGAAATTTGCCTAACTTGCCCCCGTAATTTCCGGCTGAAATCGCCGGAATTCCGGCCCCAGCGGCCGCTTCAATCCCCGTTCGCATGGCCCGCGCGACGGCCGTTTCATCCACCCCGTCGATCACGATTTCATAAACACAAGCGGCACCGCTTACGATTTCATTAGCAACTTGCCCGCGCAACGTCGGACAAAAGGCGTGATTGGTCGAAGCTTTCAAGCCAGAGTATTTCGAGCCAACTTTACTGCCGCTTCGGACCACCCCGCCCGGAAAGGGCGTGATCACGCCGGGCAATTCAGCGACCGCAGCAACAGCTCGCCGGGCTGCATTCAGGGCCGCGGCTTGGTCGACGCCTTCAATCATGAAATTGCCGCCCGCGACTCCTTTGGCAACCCGAGCCGACTCCTCGGCGACAAACTCACCGTCCATCACCGGGATCCGCCAGAAGCGTCTCCCCTCGAGCAACTTGCTCAGTTGATAACCGTCGCCGAAATATCGGAGGTGCCGACCAAGCTCAATCTCTCCAGCGGTTCCCTCGGGCAAACCATTGAAGACCGAAGTCGTCGGGCAAGTCATCACGCACTGACCAACCCGCCGCGGAACAGCCTCCGCGAGCCGCTCAGCCGAAAAGCCGAAAAGCAACACGTGCGCTCCGCACCTTCCGTCAGTCGTCTCTTCGCGACTGAGATAACGCTCGACGCCGACCTCGGCATCACAGGCAATCACGCTGGTTCCGTACCCGCAAAGGGCACGCAACGCCTGGTCTAGCCAATAGTCATCCAGCGCCGTTACTTCCAGACGGGTATAGACCATCCGAAAGCCCTCGGCGAATGTATCGATAATTTTTGTACCAGCCAGTTGCACGGACGGCCTCAGGGTCAAAGTTACTTCTCGCTCGGCGATTCTAACGGCAGGGAGTCCCCAGTTCCACGAGCCCAACGCAAAGCACCCAGCCGCGCATTCAAAAATCCCAAGGTGGATCACGAACACACACCTGAGCGGGTCGGCGCTAGCCGCCGGTCGAACCCTGACTAACGCTCCCCGGGCAGGAAACTCCGTTGGTGGTCGTCATCCTAACCACTTTCCGATAAAATCTGGGCAAAAGTCCCCGGAGATGTTGAGCAGTGAATGATTCCAAGTCCCATTCCGGCCCGCGCCAACTGAGCTGGTTTCAAAAGTTTGGATACCGGGCAGTCCAGAATTTCGCTTGGGTCTGCTGCAAGGTGATGTTTGGAGTCCGGCAGACGGGATTCGATCGGCTGCCTCTCGCCTCGGCGACTGAACTTTCTTGCCAAGAAAAGCCTCTTTAAATACCCGCCGCTGAGCTGGCTGATTCATTTCCTGGACGCGATACCGCTTTCGAAGGAAGGGCTCAGCGCCGATGGAATCAAAGAAACTCTACGCCGACTGAAACGGGAAGAGGCTTTGCTGATGTTCCCCGAGGGCGCCCGCACCTTCACCGGGCAAATGACGCCGCTGCTGCCGGGGTTCATCACACTAGTCAAACGAACCAAGCCGACGCTCGTACCGGTCGGTATCGCCGGGGCTTTTAAAGCTTGGCCCCGAACCCGTCCATTCCCGCTCCCCGGGCCAAGAATTCGCGTTGTGGTCGGCCACCCCATACCCGCGGCGGAATACGAGGCCCTCTCCGAGGAACAGTTGACTGATTTGCTCGACCAGCGAATTCGCGACTGTGTTTGCGACGCCCAGCGGCAACTGGGCCAGACTCCTAATCCCTAACGGTCGAGCAAAGCCATCAATCCAGCCCCCTTTCGCTTTACAACCGGTCCGCGAAAATGCGAACCTTGGGCAACCACGGAAGTCTTAAGAAGAGTCCGCTGGTATGCCACTGAAGCATGACGCCTTCGATTGCCAACCTTGAATCAAAGGCAAGCCTAGCTCAAAGATGTTCCGCCGCTTGCTTTCGCCGTCGCAAGTCGGTTTTAGAAAAGCTCCCCCTAACCAACACTGCCAGTCCGCATGAGCGAAGATCCCTCTATACCCGTTGAAGATATCGATGCGTTGCACCAAGCTCGCCGCAACAAGCTGGAAAAAATTATCCAACTGGGATATGACCCGTGGGGACAGCGATTTGACGATCGCCAATATCTCGGAGAGATCCGCGACCGGGCTAGTGAAATCAAATTCGTTTTGAGCGATGGCAAATCGGTCGACCTCCCCGCTCAAGTTGGTGAGGCAGGATTTGACTTCCGCGCTTGGCTGGCCGCTCAAGGAAGCGGCGAAATGCATGGCCCCTCTGTGCGTGCGGCGGGCCGGATTGTCTTGCACCGCGATAAGGGCAAACTCCAATTCATTGATATTCAAGACTGGACCGGACGAATCCAGCTGTTTGTCGGTCGCGATCAAGTTGGGTCTGAAAACTGGGAACTGGTTCAATGCCTGGACCTTGGCGATCTGGTCGGCGTCGACGGAACGCTGCGCCGCACGAAGACCGGTGAGCTTTCGATCTTCGCTGACAAGATTCACATTCTCACCAAGACACTCGACCCGCCTCCCGACAAGCATAAAGGCCTCGCCGACCCGGAACTGCGACAAAGACTGCGCTACGTCGATTTGGCTTATAACGAAGGTTCGATCGAACGCTTTCTGAACCGAACCAAGATCGTGCAATCGGTTCGGGAGACGCTAGCCCAGAACGGCTTCGTCGAGATCGAGGGACCGACGCTGCACACGATCGCCGGTGGAGCCGCCGCGCGGCCCTTCAAGACGCACCACAACACGCTCGACATGGAGTTGGTGCTGCGGATCGCCTTGGAGCTGCACCGCAAGCGGCTGCTTGTCGGCGGCATGGAGCGAGTCTATGAACTCGGTCGGGTTTACCGCAACGAGGGAATTAGTCCGCGGCACAACCCCGAATTCACGATGCTCGAGGTTTACCAAGCTTACGGAGATTACCGCAGCATGATGGACCTGACCGAGCAGATTATCAGCTCGGCACTGCAAGCTATCGGTGCTGGCACGACGGTCCAATGGGGTGAAAAAACCATCGATTTTGCGACGCCCTTCGCGCGGCGGACCTACCATGAGTTGTTTGCCGAATGCACTGGCGTTGACCCGCAGGATTGGCCTGGGGTACAAGCATATGCACGGAAACTCGGCATTCAGGTCGACAACCGGCATCCTGACGTGGTGATCAGCGACCTCTTCGAAGAGAAGGTGGAAGACCAACTCGTCGGGCCGGTCTTTGTGACCGACTACCCGGCCAGCATTTGTCCGCTGACCAAGCGAAAAGCCGGCAACCCTGCGGTAGCCGAGCGGTTCG
>JBJTQD010000894.1:0-1903 GCA_046075445.1 Planctomycetota bacterium | reverse complement strand
TCCTTTTGGTTGGCAGCAAAAAATGGAGCCAGCTTAGATTTCTGGGCACTGCAATCGGTGCGTC
Organism: Planctomycetota bacterium; assembly: GCA_046075445.1. GTDB lineage: Bacteria > Planctomycetota > Planctomycetia > Pirellulales > Pirellulaceae > BJ22. The sequence goes on along the minus strand of JBJTQD010000894.1, from coordinate 1,839 downwards.
AAACCTCAAGTAAAAAGTGAGCAAACTGCCTCCGAGCTGATCGCTCATTTCACTCCCGGAATGAACAGCTCAGCCAGCCCCGGGCGCGTTGGCAACTTCGCTTGGCACTCGAAGCCCCACAGGTCCCACTTGCCGTCGATGTAGTTGCGATTGGCCGGTAGCGGACACGCTTGCGTGTATAGGTACCAGCAGTCGTCGAACCGGTAAAAAGCTGGTGTCGCCACGTGAAAGATCGTTTCGTCGCTGTAGACCCCCGTCCAGCGAGTTTGCACGACTGCGTCGAGATCGAGTTGCTCCCAGCCCTTGTCGGGATGCTGGCTGACTGCGAGGACTGGTCGCCAGCGAACACCCCGCTCAGGGCCGACCTCGATCGAAAGTACATACGTGCCATCAACCTTGAAAATTTGGTGCCACTCGTAGTAAGCGTTTGGCGTCGAGGCGAATAGATGGCCCTTGCCGATCGGGTCCTCGGTGTTGAACTTTCGCTCCCATGACTTTCCATCGCGTGAGGTTGCCAGGCGAATTCCCGGCAGGGTTCCGTTGCGGCCTCGGTAAGAGTAATAGAGGTACCACTGCCATTGCCCGCTCGCGTCGCGCTCGCGAAACACGGCAGACTGCGAGGCCATCGTTTCAAAAAACGGTTCCGCAGCGTCCGGAGCCAGGACCGGCGCTGAACCGTAACGCTGAATCTTTTCTGGGGTCACTTCGGAGTAGCCATCCGCACCTGCGGGACAAATCGCCAGTCCGATGCGGTCCTGCGCGTCCGATTTGTCGGTTGCCGAGTAGTAGATGTAGTAAGCGTCTTCTTCCGGCAGATAGAGAACGCAATCCAGACGCAGGCTGCGCGAGTCCCAGCCGCTTGCCGCTGGTTTGAAAATCGGATTGGCTGGGTCCTGATGCCAGACGAACGGCTCGCTCTTCAGCGCCCAGGCTTTCCCCACGAAACAAGTCCCTCGGTCGGCGGCAGGCACACCGGAGTAGAACATGATCAGCCGGCTGGGGTCCTTGGGATTCTCCAGAATGCACGGCTCCTGAATCTGCTGCGACTGCCAAGCTGCCGTGGTTCGATCGATAATCCGTTCGCCTCGGACTCGCGCGGGTTCTTGTCCCGAAGTAAGTGTCGGCAGAGCGACAACCAAGAGCCAGCAGAGCCAGCTGCGCCCATGTCCGCTTCGCCACAATCCCGATCGGGTAAGCCGCATTGCTCTGGAAAACATCTGGATCGCTCCGGCTGGTTGAAGTTTTTTTCTTCAAACAGTCTACGCCAATTCCAAGCAACCGACAGTTCGGCACAGGCCCTAGTCGCGCATTGCTCGAAGCATTCGCCGCTTCAGGCAGCGTACAGTTCGATTTTCGGTATCCCGAGCCGCGGCTTAGGTATTAACCTCAGTTGCGATATTGATTGAGAAACTCAAAATAGCGGGTTCAAGTTGCATCCTTGAGTATCTGGAAATCACGCCCGGCGAATCGACCAATCGTCTCACTCCCATCTTCTTCAATTCGACAAACGAGTTCGGGCTGGTCGGGCACCGACTTGTAGTATGGATAGGGGCGTTTTTTCAGTGTGGCTTCGAGTTGCTTTCGTCCTTTGGCGGTTTCCACTTCAGAAACTAACTGAGATAGTGGCCTGTCTCCCCCAGCCATCTGCAGAGCTAGAGCGCGATCACCTCGCAGCAGGGGCTCAATTGACTTTCCCAATGCTGCCCAGAATTCGATTTGTCCCTCGATGCTTCGCTGTGAAAATGCGCCTACGGCCCGCGCATCGTCGACGAGTTCATCGGAAAGTTTGACTGATTGGCCCATGATGCCCTCCTCTCGCAAATAGTTACATTTGGACTA
>JBJTQD010000893.1:0-1408 GCA_046075445.1 Planctomycetota bacterium | reverse complement strand
CCGACTACCGCATGAAGCTGGTCGGAATGGGAATCGAGCCTTCCATCGCCGAAGTGCCAAGTTATCTCGCCCGCGTTGAACTGCTCCCAGATGGAACGGCTCCGCCGCTCGATGTGGCGCGCTGGTGGTTTACGCTGAATTTTGACCAGTTGGAGGTCGATGACCAGCGGCTCGTTTTTGGCTTCAAAGGCCCCGGAGTGAAAGTCCTCGCGGAGACCGAATTCATCAACGCCAAAGGGGAGCGGATTCACACCGGCAAAGCGGTCGGTCCCACGAAAGCTTTCGCCGATGATTTCACCGAGCACTTTGATCAGCTGGCCAAAAAATATCCAATCTACGGACAATTGCGCGGTGCGTTTGAGCTGGCGATGGTCGCGGCAATTTTCGAACGCGAACAACTCGCTAGTCGCAGCGGCTGGGAACCAACCTTCTTCGCTTCGCCGCAAGCTAAGGGCGAGCTTCGATATCAAGTGGCTACGGCACCGGTGGCCCGCACTGTTGAGTCGGTAATGAATCACCGCGTGATCCGAGCTCGGAATGGGAACAAGACCTCCGTCCACACGCTGGTAGGGGTTAGCGGTGGAGTCCATTGTGATTTCGCGGCTTGGCTCGATGAAACGTCCGGCGAGCGTTCTCGTTCTGCCGAGATTCCTCGAGCCGTCAGGGAAGTCACGAGTGCGGCTGCAGAAGGCGACCGCTGGTGGTGGGATTGAGCGGAATGCCCAGTTCCTAATGCGGCACGCGATGTCAAATCAACGTCATCGCGGCGTGCCAAATCAGCGCGGCGTGCCGATGGCGCTGGCAAAGGCGACTGCGTAGTGTTCGGTATGGGAAATTGAAATCAGGAACTGGGCGATGCCGCGTTGCGCGGCCCAGTCAGCTGCGGCGTTCCGCAGGAAGACTCGCGGTTCTCCGCCAGGCTCGTTAAGCACTTCCAAGTCGGTCCACTGAATGCCTTTGGCCCAGCCGGTCCCAAGCGCCTTGAGAATGGCCTCTTTGGCGGCCCATCGCCCAGCGTAGTGCGGCGTTGGGTATTTGTGTCGGCCGCAGTACTCAATCTCCGAGGGCGTGAAGATCTTCGTCAGAAAATGATCGCTGTGGCGATCGATCATCTGAGCGATTCGCGAGCACTCAACGATATCGGTACCGATTCCGATCAGCTGCATGGACTTATCTGGCGGTGCGAGGCGGAGTTTGGCCCGAGCCATCGGGACCGTATTAAGCCTGTCACTTTACTCGACCGTCACACTTTTGGCGAGGTTCCGCGGCTTGTCGACGTCGCAGCCGCGTTGGACGGCGATGTGGTAGGAGAGCAGTTGGAGCGGGATGATGCTCAAGACCGGCATGAGGTAATCGGGAGCGGGCGGGACCCAGAGGATGTCGTCGGTCATTTTTTCGAGCGCGCGGT
>JBJTQD010000892.1:0-2526 GCA_046075445.1 Planctomycetota bacterium | reverse complement strand
ACCGATTCTGTTCCAGACCCACCGACAAGCGTCGCGCATTGGGTACATGCGATGCATCCACCAGCGCTTGTATTTCCACCAAGAGTGGCCGCGTGCCTTCCTGCGTGACCATCACGCAGGAACCCGGTACTTGCGCATCATGCTGCGAGAGGAAAAGTGCCGAGGGATTGGAAACGCCCTTGAGTCCCTTGTCCGTCATTGCGAACACACCCAATTCATTGACGGCACCGAAACGGTTTTTGAAAGCACGCACCAGCCTGAAGCTCGAGTGCGTATCACCTTCAAAATACAAGACGGTATCCACGATGTGCTCAAGCACGCGCGGACCCGCGAGCGCGCCCTCTTTAGTGACATGTCCCACCAGAATGATGGTCACGCCGCATTGTTTTGCAAATCGAGTGAGTTGTGCCGCACACTCGCGCACCTGCGCTACCGAACCGGGCGCCGAGGTCAGCGCATCTGAAAACAGGGTCTGTATTGAATCGACGACTGCCACCTGGGGCTTCTGCTCGGTGAGCGTGGCGATGATTTTTTCCAGCTGAATCTCGGCTTGCAAGTTCAGATGCTCGCGCTCCCGACAGTCTTTTTCCTATCGCTGATTGCCCTCGCTTGGCCGGTGTTTCGCGGATTGAGCTGGGCCCAAGTGCGTCAGGACATCGGTTGGACTTTTGATAGGCCGATCTCGGATGTCTTCTGCGGTTTTGCTGCCTATGTCAGTTGCTTGCCACTGATGGGGTTGGCCTTGTTGAGCACGTTGATCGCGGCCGGCTTGTTTTTTGCCGGGAGCGAAGGCAACGAGCTCGCCGGCAGCCCCGGTCCAATTCATCCGATCATCGGTTACATCAGCTCGGGAGACTGGTTTGTGATCGGCCTGATTTTTCTTTCGACCTGCGTGGCCGCTCCGATCGTGGAGGAGACGATGTTCCGCGGCGTGCTGTTCCGCAGTTTGCGGGATCGATCGGCGGGACTGGGGCGAATTGTCAGCGTTGCTTTCTCGGCATTGCTTAACTCCCTGGTCTTTGCCGCAATTCACCCGCAAGGCGCTTTTGGTGTCCCTGTGCTGACCACTCTTGCGGTTGGTTTTTCGCTGGCGAGGCAGTGGCGAGGCTCTCTGGTAGCGCCCATATTCATGCATTTCTTAAATAACTTTCTGGTGACCACCTTTGCCGTTCTGCTGATGGCATGACGTGGCAATCGCCGTCCTAGGCAATTCCTCGAAGCCCTCGCTAAGTGTTCGAGGAAGGTAGAACTTTTTGATTGGAGTTGGAGATTCCATGGCTCGACTGAATGAAAATTTTCTGAAACTGCAGGCAGGCTACCTCTTTCCGGAAATTGGACGGCGCGTCTCTGCGTTTGCCGCGGCCAATCCCGAAGCAAAAATCATTCGGATGGGGATCGGGGACGTGACCGAGCCGCTGCCGCCGGCCGTGATCTCGGCAATGCATTCAGCGATCGACGAGTTGGCTCGGCGTGAAACCTTCCGGGGATACGGTCCGGAACAGGGCTACGATTTTCTCCGCAACGCGATCGCTCAGCATGACTATCGCGATCGCGGAGTCGATGTCGCGGCCGATGAGGTCTTTGTCTCTGATGGCTCAAAGTGCGACTGCGGCAGTTTGCTCGACATCTTGGGAAACGATAACCGGATCGCGATTACCGACCCTGTTTATCCGGTTTACGTCGACACCAATGTGATGGCGGGAAACACCGGAGCTGTCGTTGCGGGCGGTCGCTTTGGCGGCTTGGTCTATCTGGAAAGCAATGCAGCGAATGGCTTTTCTCCACCACTGCCTGACCAGCCGGTTGATGTGATCTATCTCTGCTCGCCCAACAATCCGACCGGGACCGTGCTGGACCGCGTGGCGCTGACTCGCTGGGTAGAGTACGCCACGGCGAATCGGAGTCTGATTCTGTTCGATGCGGCGTATGAAGCGTTCATTTCGGACGATTCTTTGCCGCGGTCGATCTATGAGATTCCCGGCGCCCGTAAAGTGGCGATTGAGATGCGGAGTTTCAGCAAGACGGCTGGATTCACCGGTGTCCGCTGTGCCTTTACGGTGGTTCCGAAAGAACTCGAAGCGACGACGCGCGAGGGGGAGGCTCGGCCGCTGCAGCCGCTTTGGCATCGACGCCATACGACGAAGTTCAACGGAGTCTCATATCCTGTGCAGCGAGGAGCGGCGGCGATCTACACGCCGGAAGGACGCGAACAGGTCAAAGGCCTGATTCAGTTCTACATGGCAAACGCGCGGCGGCTCCGCGAGGGCTTGGCTACGGCCGGAATGACGGCATACGGCGGCGTGCACGCGCCTTATGTCTGGGTAAAAACGCCGGGTGGAGCGACCAGCTGGGAATTCTTCGACACGCTTCTGAAACAGTGCAATGTCGTGTGCACTCCAGGCAGCGGCTTCGGAGCGGCGGGCGAAGGGTACGTTCGACTAAGCGCCTTCAATAGCCACGAGAATACGGCTGAAGCAGTCGCGCGAATCGAGCGATTCGCTCGGGGCGGCTAGGCGGCGCACTAAC
>JBJTQD010000891.1:0-2821 GCA_046075445.1 Planctomycetota bacterium | reverse complement strand
GCGCGAACGCCGACTGGTCCGACGCCTGGTCCACCACCACCGTGCGGGATGCAGAACGTCTTATGCAAGTTGAGGTGCGAGACATCGCCGCCAAACTTGCCTGGTTGAGCCACACCGACGAGGGCGTTGAGGTTTGCACCGTCGATGTAGACTTGACCACCTGCGTTGTGGACCTTTTCGCAGACCGCCGTGACGCCATCTTCGAAGACGCCGTGGGTCGACGGATAGGTGATCATGATCGCCGCGACCTTTCCTTCGTTCTCGGCGATTTTCTGATCGAGGTCAGCGAGATCGACGTTGCCGTGGTCATCGCATTTGACGACGACGACTTTCATGTTGACCATTTGAGCGCTGGCGGGGTTGGTGCCGTGGGCGCTGCTGGGGATCAAGCAGATATCGCGATGGTGATCACCGCGCGACTCGTGATATTGCTTGATAGCGAGCAGTCCAGCGTATTCGCCTTGCGATCCGGCGTTGGGCTGCAGGGAGATCGCATCGTAGCCGGTGCAGGCACAGAGCCAACTTTCCAATTGGTCGATCATCACACGGTAGCCGGTCCACTGGTCGGCCGGGGCGTAAGGATGAATGCTGTTGATTTCGGGCCAAGTGACCGGGGTCATTTCGCTGGCCGCATTCAGCTTCATCGTGCAGGACCCAAGCGAGATCATCGCTCGGTCGAGTGCGATATCCATTTCGGAAAGCCGGCGGAGGTAACGCATCAGCTCGGTTTCGCTGCGGTAGCGGTGGAAGACCTCTTGGGTCAGGATAGCGTCCTCGCGTTGGAGCTCATCCGGCAAGTGCGTGTGCTTGGCGGCGCTAGGAGCGGCGGCGCCGAAGAGCTTTGCCAACGCGGCGATATCGGCTTCGGTCGTCGTCTCGTCGCAGGAGACGCCGAGTTGCGTGGGGCTGAAGCGACGCAGGTTGAAACCAGCGGCGACGGCGGCTGCGGCAATGCTGTCCGCTTTGTTCCCGACATCGACCACAATCGTATCGAAGAACTGTTCACCGGCGCACTTTTGTCCGGCCGACTTGAGGGCGTTGTAGAGTTCCGTGGCTCGCGCGTGGACTCGCTTGGCGATGGCGCGGAGACCTTCTGGGCCGTGGTAGACGGCATAGAGGGTGGCCATGATGGCGAGCAGGGCTTGAGCCGTGCAGATATTTGAGGTCGCTTTCTCGCGACGGATATGTTGCTCGCGGGTTTGCAGCGAGAGCCGGAAAGCGGGCTTGCCGTGCGAATCGATCGACTGGCCGACGAGGCGGCCGGGCATCACCCGCTTGAAGGAGTCGCGAGTTGCCATGAAGGCGGCGTGGGGGCCACCGAGTCCGAACGGCACGCCGAACCGCTGCGAGTTACCAACGGCGACGTCCGCGCCCATGTCGCCGGGCGACTTGAGCAGCATCAACGAGAGCAAGTCAGTAGCCACGATTGCCAAGGCGTTATTCGAGTGCGCGTCGGCGATCAGCTTTTCGTGATTGCTGACGGTCCCATCGGTGGCGGGATATTGGAGAATCAGGCCGAAGACGTCGGTCCAGTCGCTGACGCCGGTTCGCTCATCGAACAGAACGACTTCGATGTTCAGCGGCAGGGCGCGGGTTTTGATCAGCTCGATCGTCTGGGGATGGCAGTTTTTCGAGACGAGGAAGCGGTGTCCGGTTCCTTTGCCGACTCGCTGGCAGAGCGTCATTGCTTCGGCAGCCGCGGTGGCTTCATCGAGCAGCGAGGCGTTGGCAATTTCCAACCCGGTCAGTTCGGTGACCATCGTTTGGTAGTAGAAGAGAATTTCAAGGCGGCCTTGTGAAATCTCCGGTTGGTAAGGCGTGTAGGCGGTGTACCAAGCCGGGTTCTCCAAGACGTTTCGCTGGATCACCTTCGGGGTGTGTGTGCCGTAGTAACCTTGGCCGATGAACGACTTGAGAACTTTGTTTTTGCTGAGGATGCCGCGGAGTTCGGCGAGGGCTTCTTCTTCGCTGATTCCCGCGGGGACGTTCAGCGGTTGATTGAATTGAATTCCCTTCGGAACGACGGTCGAGGTGAGATCGTCGAGCGATTGGTAGCCGAGGTACCCGAGCATCTTGGCGATGTCGTGCTCGCGGGGTCCGATGTGGCGGAAGACGAAGGGAGAGAGCTTGGAGCTGGCGGTGGACATGGAGAGGTTCCTGTGCAGTGAGCAGCCCGTTTGAGTTGGGGATGCAGTGCGGGGAAAAGCAAACGGATCGGTAAAAGCTGAACGGCTATCCTTGGCGGAATGACGTTCGCGTCACGTTTGCCCCTCTGTCCATCTACCTGAGAGATACAGCCTGCGAGCGCGAACAGCGCGGCGGCTTTGCCCCTTCGGTGGAAGGTCGTTTCGGGTCGGCTTCGGGCCGAACTCAAAGGAACCTTCGCTCTCCAGAGACGGTGTGTCAATCCAGCGGTCCGTTTGCCTGAGCGGTTCAGGGCAGTTTGCACCTTCGGCGTCCGGTCGAGTTAAGCGTGAGCCTCCTCGATGCGGAACTCTCGCGCTGGAGTTGCACCGTGCCTGAATTATAGCGGAACGTTTTCGCCGCTGACAGGCTGAAATTGCGGGAGGGAAGAGCGGAAAACGGGTAAACACAGAGGACACGGAGAGGCGCGGAGGAAGAGCTGAGGTTAATTCGGGCAGAAGAGTGAGGGAATCTTTGGCGGGGGACCGAATACGAGTGTTTGATGCCGCGTTGAGATCAGCTGCCACGCCCCTCACCATCGAATGTACTGTTGCCTCACTATCTCTCTTGTCTTTTTACTTTCCCTTCTTTCTCCTCTCTTCCCTCTGCGTTCCTCTGTGTCCTCTGTGTTTACCCC
>JBJTQD010000890.1:0-2848 GCA_046075445.1 Planctomycetota bacterium | reverse complement strand
ACTGCGAGGAGGTTGGGGTTGCCTCGAAAGTTAGTGGAGTGAATGCTGGTCGCGAACAATTGTTGCCAAGCCTCTTCCACTTGCCTGACTGCTCACTGCGATAGGCGGTTGTTCAGTATGCCGCGAATCTTTGCTGGTTTGACTTACCGAGGCGATGGAGACGGGTTTAGCCTCTGGGCCACTCCCCGCGGGTGCTGGTCGACGAAGTCGGCGAGTTTGGAAGACGAGTCATTTGAGATTGAGTGCTCGAAAATGAGAAAGTCAATTTGGCGAAGATTGAACCCGGTGTTTTTATTTGGGATCGCGGTTTATCTCGCGTTCTTGATTTACAACGCGTTCTGGCAACCTGTGTTGGTTGTGGTCCCGAATGATTTTCGCGGCGTGGTTCGCGTTCAGTATCAACCGAACTGGCTTAGTGGGCTTTTGGGCTACAAGAAAACGATTTTTGTCGACGACCGGGAAATAATCGTCTTGAGATCGAGGATGCCCTACGAGCATTTCTGCGGAACGGTGGGGATGTATCAAGACGGCAGGGAAATCGAAAAGGGGGATGGTCAAAAACCGTCTGCCGATGAAAAGGTGCGGCTGTATTTGGCTGGTTTTGTTAATGATGAACCTGAGGAAGTCTGGTTTGTCGTTGGCGACGCAGCGGACCTCATGTCTGCTCATCGCGAACGCTGGAACGCTAAGTTGAAAAGGGAAATTCCGAAATGAAGCCCGGCGAGTGGGGGGAGAGAAAGCCGTCCGGCGCAGCTATTGAGGGTGAGCGGCAGGGAGATGCCCGCAAGTTTGGCCAAGCAGAGCCTGAACCGAGGGGCGGGGTAGCGGTTTGGGCGACAGCCGGGAGAGCGGGTTTTTGGCTCGGTAGACCTAGCTAAAAAGAAAATGCGAGGAACCCGATGGCTCGAGTTCCTCGCATTTTCTATTTCCGACGCTTCAGCCGGCCGCTCTGGTCAAACCCACCTCTTGGTCCCATCGTGGAACCATGGCCACCATCCTTGTGGCTCGTGCCCCCGGACTGACTCCGTTGCGAGGGGCGACTTACGCGCTTCCTGGCGTAATACCAGATGGCAGTGAAGAAATCGTCGTCATCGAAATCATCGAAGTCGAACATCGCTTCTCTCCCATCAAAAAGTGTGATCAAATAGACACTACTATTGTACGTTGGACCCCCTTTCCGGTTCCTCGAAAAGAATGGGCCAAACGTCGGTTCGGGCCGCAAACCACCGGGGCTTGGGGGTTTAGGGCAAGCTGCGAAATTTGCTGCTGCCGAAAGCCCGTCCTCAGGACCGGCAAAATCGTTCTCAAAGACACCTGAAAAAAGACTCCCTGAAAGGAGGTTTGGTTCAGGTCGCGATTGAGCTTGGAAAGACGCCGCGGGACGCTGGGTGGGTTATCAGCCAGAGCGTGGACACGTTAGGGCAGCGGGCTGAAGAAAATTGGGTTTGAGAATGCCTTTGTCAGCTGGGTCTGCGCGCCAGCGGGCGCTAGCTTGGCGACCCGCGCAGCTGGCGCTCGGCGCAGGTCTCCCGACCTCGCCGATTCTTCGACCTTTGGTCTCCTCTTGGCGGCGAATCAGGGTTCCGCGTCGAACCGTCCGTGCCGCAGGGCGGCGAAATGCGGTTCGACCTTTTGGGAAATTGGTTGGCCGTTAACCCGGGGTGGCGCGGCCGAACGGCTGCGCGTTTTGCGGCCGCTCTACCCCGGGCTGGAGGCTGAAAGGCCGTTGGCCAGAAGAGCCGTGTGCTAATGGTGCTTTCTTATTCGTCAGCCGGGTCTTCGCGCTAGCCCCCGGTTCGGCAGTTGTTAAACGCTTTGCCAACTTGTGAATCACCACACCCTTCGCAGAGCCCAAGGGGCCTGCCACCCAGAATCAGATGCGCCATTAGCGTTCCGAGTCCGTCCCTTCGCAGACGCATTGTCTTCATTATGCTGGCAGTTGCCTCATCTTTTGCCCCATCGCAAGCCGATACAACCGTTAGAGTCTACGGCTCTTACCACGCTCGCTAGCATTAACTGCCGCACTGCATGCCCCCATCAGCCCTGCTGTTCGACCTTGAAAACACGTTCTTCGATGGCACCTTTTGGCATCGACAGCTTCACCAAATGGTCAGTCGCTGGGGGCGGCCGATTAGCTTTTCCGACTTCAAAGCAGCCTGGCAATTCAATTGGCTGCCGCAGGTCTACTCTGGCCAAATGGAATACTGGCAAGCGATGACGGCGTTCTTGCTGGACTTGGGCATTGAGGGGTGCGCGCGAATCGAACTGCTGACCGCCGCGAAAGCACGGCTGCAATCAGCTCAAGCCGGACTGCGACCCTACTCGGGAGTCGCCGAGACGCTGCGGGATTTGCAGCAATTCGGTTACAAACTTGGCATCCTCTCGAATTCCATCATGTCGCCGACAGAGACGTTAGACCTCTTGAGACGAATTGGAATCGCGGTCAACTGGGATTATTGTCTGACCTCACGAGCCGCTGGGCAACCGCTTCCGACTCCGTTTGCTTTTCACTCTGCTGCACGCGGACTTGCGGTTCGCCTTCCTGAGACGATCTACATCAGCCGAAATCGCGAGCGAATCGCTGCGGCTGCTGAATCGGGGATGCAAACCGGGTTAATCGCCGAGCAAGAACCGGGAGTTCAGTCGCCTTGCTCAGGAACGCAGCAAGGTGCGGAATACGCTTGTCTGCGAGAACTCGCACAGCGAATTGTCGCTCGCAAAGCGGCTTAGTTCGGCCTCGCAGCCAGGGGCTTCAACGCGGTTCGCGCATCAGCGAGGCTCGCGCTCGGCCCATCAGCGCGGCTCGCGCTCGGCCCATCAGCGCGGCTCGCGCTCGGCCCATCAGCGC
>JBJTQD010000889.1:0-3747 GCA_046075445.1 Planctomycetota bacterium | reverse complement strand
CCCAGTTGGGACCGTCAAGAGCCGCGTGCATGCTGCGATCAGCAAACTCGGCGAAGTGTGGAACTCGCACCAAGTGGATTAGTCCCGTGAAATCACCGTCGCAGGAAGACTTGCTCGGTTATCTGCTCGGAGCATTGGACGCTCGGGAGCAGGAGCAAGTCCAACAGCTGATCGATCAGCAACCCAGACTGGAAGAAAAACTGCTGGCTATCAAAGCCGCGCTCGCTCCGCTGGAACAGCTGGATGAACCGCAGGGTCCCCCGCCCGGCTTGGCTCGTCGCTGCTGCCAGTTCGTCGCGATGACCAACCGTGAAATGGCCCGCGCGGAAGCAAGTGAATTCGCCGCTGCCGAACAGGCAGAGCAGACTCTGGCGTCTAACTCGCCGCGGCTTACCCCGCTCCAGCTCAAGACCAGACCGTCCACGACCCCGTTTGCAGATGAGCATACTGCGCGTCTGGGCAGCGGCTGGAGCCTGATGGACTTGGTCTTTGCCTGCACCGCTGCGATGCTAGTTGGGGCGATCCTCCTCCCTGCCCTCTCCGCAGCCCGCTTCAACAGCCGCGTGACCGCTTGCCAAAACAATTTGCGAAGCGTCTACAACTCTCTCGCTCAGTACGCGGAGAATCACGAGGGACATTTCCCCGAGATTCCTGAATCGGGTCCACTTTCCACAGCCGGATATGTCGGCCCGCTGCTTAAGTCCGAGGGCTTGCTTGAGAACGAACAGGTCTTCGCCTGTGCGGGCTTAGCCGGCGATGGCCCTATCGCCCGAATCCCGACGACTAACGAAATCCTCGCGGCGAAGTCAGCCCAGGAGTTGCAAAGCTATCGCCAGCGGATGCTGGGCAATTACGGCTACTCGATCGGCTATCTCGAAAATGGAAAGCATTCTTTTCCGAAGAATCTCGGACAAAGCAACTTCGTTCTCCTAGCAGATGCCCCACACAGTGGCACACCGGCCCGCACGAGCCTTAATCATGGTGGATGGGGCCAGAACTGCGCGATGGCCGACGGTTCGATTCAGTTCAACCGAACTGGCTTCATCGGCAACGATGCGATCTACGTCAACGATAGAAACGTGGTCGCTCCCGGCGTCAGTCCGGCGGATGCCGTGGTGGCTCCCAGCCACATCGAACCGTTTGCAACCTCGACCTGCTTGCAGTAGGCCCGCACCATTAGGATGAGGCCGCGTTCTTCGTCTCCGTCAACCGGGGCTTCGCGCCAGCCCCCGCGCTGCGCGAGAGCAGGAGAATTTAGAGCAGTAGAAAGAAAGTGAGACAGAAAAGGGCTTGTCAGCCTGGTCTTCGCGCCAGCCCCCGGTTCGCCAGCGGAAGTGCGGATTGAAATCGGAAGAGGACCTCTCACGGAGGCACAAAGGCACGGGGGAAGAACATTCAGAAGAGGGGACGGTTTTGCATTTTTCGTTTAGCCCGCAGCCGTAAAGGCGAGGCCAATCGGCATTTAGTTTGACGGCACGAATCAACTGCTTGGTGTAGTCTTGATGAAGTTCTGATCTTGGTCTCGGTTGCATTAGCCTGACAGGACATCCAATTGAATTACCCGTGCACAACAAAGGGCACTCATACAAATGAAATTTTTCGCCATTGTCTTCCCCTTGCTCCTGTCCGCCCTGACCATTTCCAAATTCACCAGCTCATCGGGTCAGCCTGAAGACCCGATTGATTTAAGGGATTTGAGCCAATACGTTCGCGTGACCGAACAACCTTTTGAAATGGATGACGCCACCGCACAGCTTTGCCAGCCCGTGGATTGGGAGGAAGTCAATCCTCATGAGCCCTTGTATCCCCAGAAAGCTTTTTGCAACGTCTACGTCAGTCCGAGCGCGAAAGAAATCATGCTCTCGGGAAAGGGAACTTATCCGGAGGGCTCTCTGGTGATTAAGTCCAAGCTGGCGACAGCTGAGGCCAAGACGCCGGAGCTATTTACCGTGATGCAAAAAATGCCGGCTGGCTACGATGAAGAGCACGGAGATTGGAAATACTTCGTCGTGGACGGCTCGACCTTCAAGCTCCTGGCTGCCGGTCGTATCGACTCGTGCAAGTCCTGCCACGACCAGTATGCCGAGAGCGATTACGTAACCCGGCTTTATCTCAAACAAAAAAATCCCTCAAAGTGAGCGAACTACTTCCGAGAGACGTGCGTAGGGAATGGTGAGTAATCTGCGAAATCAGGGATTCCTCCTCTGTTCGGCAGAGTTCTCCAGCCGCACGTTTTTCAGTCTCCGACGTGCAGCCTCCCCCCCGAAGACTCTGCCGAGCAACGAAAAAAGGCGACCCAATCGGGGGTCGCCTTTTTTATTTGGTTTAACTAATTTGTCCCGGCTGGCAAACAGCTTCGTTTGCCCCGCCTAGTCGCTCGGCAAACCGCGTCGGCGATCAGCTCCGCTGTCGCCGAAATCGTGCCGCGACAATTCCAACCAAGCCGCCGCATAGCAGCAGGCAACTTCCCGGCTCTGGAACCGCTTGAACTTTCTCGATGTAGCGGAAACTGGAATTGAGATCATTGATGATGTCCGTGCTGGACAGGGTTACCGGATCGAATACGGCCAAGCGCGTACCTGCCGAGTAGAGATACTTGCCATTTCCCAGTTCATAGGCGGCTCGCGGTCCCGGCAAGTTGTAGTAATTCACCTGGGTCCCGTTGGGAAGGTATTCATAAATTCCAAAAGGGTTCGAAAAACCTCCCACGAGCAAATTGCCATTTACCCGTTCGTTGATCTGCTGTGGGAAATTGATTCCGCCGACTCCCGTGCTGCTAACCAAAGTGTTCAAGTAATTTCCGTTGAAGTCAAATCGCTCGATATCATCCGATCCCGAATTGGATACCAGCACATCACTCCCGCGAAAATAGACATCCCAAGGGCTGTCGAGCTTCGACCCGATGAAAGTCCGCTGGTCGGTACCATCCAATCTGAAACTCTGAACCGTATTGGCGTAGGTCCCACCTGCAACGGTTACGTAAAGACGGTTGTTATGCACGGCAATCCCGCGAATGTTAGACACATTGCTTGAGCCGGACGAGACCACCGTCCTCAGATATGTGCCAGAGGTTGAGTACTCAAAGACGGCATTCGCGACTTGGTCACTGATAAAAACAGAATTCGGCCCGCTGCTGACTGCGTTGACGATCGTCGAGAATCGAGCCGAGTCGGTGATGAAGCTTGGATTAATAATGCTCCCGTCGAACTCACTCACTAGCAACACGCGGTCGGACAGCGAGTCAACGACCATCAGGTCTGCTTGGATCTCGCTGGATGTTCCAACGGTAGTTGCAATCCAACCAATCAGAAATGCGGCTAACCAACGCCGAGAAAGGATGCAAAGAGGAAGACGTTGACTTTGACTCATGGTGTGATTCTCAATAATTGCAAACAAAGCAAGACACCTCGCCCCAGAGGCGAGATAATCCGAGGAACCATTTCGCATTCCCCGCCGTTCAGTTCAGCGAACTAGACGGCCGACGTCAAGATTTTGATTCGGCCTGCACGAGCTTGCAATGACTTTTAAATTGAATTTCCCAAAGGGACTGCTCAATTACTTGCTTTCGCCCAGCTCTTTTACCCGCACCCCTCGGTAGCGGACGAATTTGCCGTTGTAGTCTTGGGCGCTTCCGCCTCCGTGAACTTGGAGAGCAATCCTCCCCCGGGCCGGATGGCGAGCTTCCGTCTCGGTCCACTCGGAGATCTTCACGCCATTAATCCAAGTCGTGATGGTTGGCTTGTCGCC
>JBJTQD010000888.1:0-17842 GCA_046075445.1 Planctomycetota bacterium | reverse complement strand
CGGTTGCGACCCACCCTCCGCGCACTTGCGCTGCACCTCGCCTGCGCCAAAGCCTGGCGGCTTTGGGCTCCAGCTACGGGGTAAACGATGAATAGGCTGCGCCTGCGGGATAAACTAAAAACTTGAAACGACAACTCAACGCACGGAAAACCCCTTTACCCAGCCGAGATTCAGGCAAATTCGTTCAGCTGCAAGGAATTTGTGTTAAATTGGAGTTGCAAGTCAGGTTGAGAGGTTATCCGCCTGACGGATTCCTTACCTGCAGTTGAGTTCTCCTCCTATGGCCCAGCAATCGATCCTCGTTGTCGACGACGACGACATCCTCCGGACACGATTGGAAAAGGCGTTCGCCAAGCGCGGACTGACCGTTTACTGCGCATCCAACTTGCGGGCGGCGATCGAGATTGCCAGTGAGCACAAGCCGGATCTCGCGGTGCTCGACCTGAAAATGCCCGACAACAGCGGGCTGCAGGTGCTTAAAGAACTGATTGCAATCTGCCCCGACCTGCGAGCCGTGATCCTGACCGGCTACGGCAGCATCGCCAACGCGGTCGAAGCGGTGAAGCTCGGCGCGGTGAATTACGTCACCAAACCAGCCGATGCGGATCAAGTGCTGGCCGCATTTGAAAAAGTCGACGTGGCTGCGACCGAAGAGGCCGAAGTCAGCGACCTGCAACCACCCAGCCTCGCGGCGGCTCAGTGGGAGCACATTCACCGCGTGCTGGCCGATTGCGGCGGCAACATTTCCGAAGCCGCGCGCAGGCTCGACATCCCCCGCCGCACGCTCCAGCGCAAACTAAAGAAAATGGCGCCGTAGTTTTTCGTTTAGCTCATTGGATTTTCGTTTAGCCCGTAGACGGAGCCCAAAGCCGCCAGGCTTTGGCGCAGGCGAGGTGCAGCGGCAGGACGGCCCGCATTAGTATCAGCCGGCTCCGCGCCAGCCGCCGGTTTGAAGCGCGTTGACGTTTAACAGCATCGGTGGGTGCGCCCCGCAGTTGCGTATTTGATAGACAAAACGCCAACCGCGCGGTGCGACCCACCCTACACGCTCGAATTCTGCGGAAGCGGGCGGTCCGATGCGGTACTCAAGTCAGACGCCAAGAGGAGACCAAAGGTCGAAGAATCGGCGAGGTCGGGAGACCTGCGCCGAGCGCGTCGGGAGACCTGCGCCGAGCGCGAGCGGCTGGCGCACTACCAACCGGCGGCTGGCGCGGAGCCGGCTGATTTTGTTGGCGAGCCATGCTGGCAGTTCCCTTCCTATCCACCGCGTTTCCTTGGTCTCGGCTATGATGATCGAACCGTCCTCGTGGCGACTCGATTTGCATCTCACCCGAACCCGATCACATGTTTCAACAACGGCATCGCTTACTCGTCAACGCCAACTGGATCATCAAGCTCCGCTGGCTGGCTGTGGTTGGACAGCTGCTGACGATCGGCGCGGTGATTTTCGGGCTGGGGATCGAACTACAGATGACTTGGGCCTTGCTGGCGGTCATCTCAGCGACAGCTTTCTCCAATCTGCTGCTGATGGTTTGGCTGCGGCATTGGCGGCAATTGGTCGAGTACGAAGCTTGGCACTGGCACCTCGTCCTCGGGCTGGTCATGGTAATGGACCTGCTGTCGCTGACGACGCTGTTGTTCGCTACCGGCGGCCCGAACAATCCGTTTTGGGTTTTCTATTACGTCAACGTCTCGCTCGCCGCCCTCGTACTCACGCGAAACTGGGCTTGGTCGATCAATTTGCTGAGCGTCATCTGCTTTGGCTTTCTGCTGTACGAACACATTGAACTCCCCGAGCTCAACGGTTCGGGGCCGAGCCTCTCGATTCGCCAAGCCGGCAGCACCAATCTCCATCAACTCGGCTTGCTGATGGGCTATACGCTCAGCTCGGGCGTGCTGGTCTATTTCGTCACGCGGCTGACAAGCGAAGTGGAGCAGCAGGAAGAGAACCTGCGGTTGGCTGAGCTGAATCAAGCCCGCAGCGAGAAGCTGGAAGCGCTCGGAACGCTGGCTGCGGGGACCGCGCACGAACTGGCGACGCCGCTCTCGACGATTGCCGTGGTCGCGGGGGATGTGGCGAAGTTCTTTGACGACCATCCGCTCGATCATCCCGATGCCAAAGACGTGGTTGAAGATATTCATCTAATCCGCAGCCAGCTCGATCGGTGTCGCTCGATTCTCAACCGGATGGCGGGACAGGCGGGCCAAGCAATTGGCGAATCGATCCGGCCGATCAGCATGGCGGAATTCTGGGAGCTCGTGCTGGTCGACTTGCCGGATCGCAATCACGTGCAGTTGCGGATGGCCGACGATGCGGCCGAAGAGCGGGCTGAGGTGCCGGTCGTGGTGCTGAGTCAAGCAGTCCGCGGGTTGGTACAGAACGCGATCGATGCCGACCCCCAGCGCCGCGGGGTCCGTCTGACGATCGAGCGATTCGCTCAGCATCTGACTTGGGAGATCGCCGACTTGGGTGAGGGGATGGCGCCGGAAGTGCTGAAGCGGGTCAGCGAGCCGTTCTTCACGACCAAGCCAACCGGCAAAGGGATGGGGCTCGGGGTGTTTCTCGCCAAGAATGTGATTGAGCGGTTGGAGGGGTCGATCGATTTTCAATCGACCGCGGGTCAAGGAACGAAGGTGACGATCCGCTTGCCGCGGGCAGAGCGGAGTGGATAGGCCGGATGAGAGACCTTCTTCCGGATTTCATTCCGCACGAAAACCACAAACCGGCGACTAGCGCCAAAGCAGACGAAACGCCGTGATTCGAGGGCTACCGCGATTTTGGCTGTTATATCGCTCGGGAAGATGCAGATTGATTCCCAGCCCGATCTCGGAAACAATCAGATTTATGAACGATTCAACCAGCTATACCGCCAACAGCCGATCGGCTGAAGGCGTTTTCTCCGATGCGACGACCGATTTGCAATCCAGCGCCCGCCGCAATGCGCCGCGGTTGACCCATCGCGGGCTGACCATGCTGCTAATTGCGATGTGTTTGGTGCCGACGATTGTCATCTTTTCGCTCTGGCAGTACCTGCCGCCCGTTTTCGAGGGCCAACTCGAAGGTGACGCCCGGACCACCAATCTGCCTCCGGACGAGTTCTACGCCCGTCCTTTCGGTGACCGCGAAAAGGTTACGGGCGGCGAGTTGCACGTGCTCAATAAGAGCGATCAAGTCTGGACGATGCTCAACATCCAGATCAACAACTTCTACCAAATCTACGACCGCGTTCCGCTCAACCCCGGCGAAGAGCGGACGTATGAGCTCGATCGGTTTGTCACGCGAACTGGAGCGATGTTCGACCTGCGTTACAACCCGGTCAAGAATGTTCGCGTCTATGCGCGCCGCCCGACGCGAGACCGAGCTACTTTTTTCAAAGACTTTGAGCAAACGGCTGGACAAGCAACTGCTCAATAACCGTGTTCCGATCCAACTTTCCCGCTGAGGTTTTGTGAGCAGCATTCTGATCGTCGACGACGCTGCAGTGGATCGGGTCCTGATCCAGCGATTGCTGGAGCGGGCGGAGAAGAACTGGCAGATCCAGAGCGTCGCCGATGCTGCCGCAGCGATGGAGTTGATTCAGAACGAGCCGATCGACGCCGTCGTGACCGACCTGCAGATGCCGAGAATTGATGGCCTCGCGCTCGTCCGCTGGATCAAACAGCAGCGTCCTCACTTGCCGGTCGTGTTGGTGACGGGGATGGGGAGCGAGCAGGCTGCGATGGATGCGCTGCGGAGCGGCGCGGCGAGTTACTCACCCAAGTCGCAATTGGCTCGCGACTTGGCTGCGACGGTCGCCTATGTGCTGGAGATTGCCGCTCGTGTTCAGAATCGCCCGCTCAATCAAGCTTGCCCGGAGTGCACTGCTTTTGTGCTGGAGAATGAAGCGCGGCTGATCATGCCGCTGATCGATCACCTGCAAGCTCAAATGCCTCACTGGTCAGATGATTCGCGATTGCAGATTGGGATGGCGCTGAATGAGGCGTTGACTAATGCGATGCATCATGGAAATCTCGAGGTCCCTTCGTCGTTGCGGACGGACGACGAATCGGACTATTACTTTTTGATCCGGCAGCGGCAGAAGTCGTTGCCTTTCTGTGACCGGCGAGTTCGAGTTCGGTTCGAAACTGGCTCCGAGCAAATTCAGGTTGAGATCAGCGACGAGGGGCCGGGGTTTGACCCGGAATTGATTCCTGACCCGCGTTTGCCGGCGAATCTGGAGAAGCTCAGCGGACGCGGGTTGCTGCTGATTAAAACCTTCATGGATGAGGTTCGATTCGCCGACAAAGGTTCGCGGATCGTCATGATCAAACACCGCGAAAAAAAAGCGTAACGGCCGGCTGCCGAGCGACGATGTTCACAGATTAGACTTCGTGCTGGCGAAAGCCGCTTCTGGTTATGACGGTTATCCGGTCTGAGGGATGGCCTTGGACGGCTTGTTGGCGGAGCGGCTTGGGGCCTGAGTTTGCGAGGCGCAGCCCACAACTGGGGCGACAAGCATAATAATTGTTTCCGGCAGCCCGCGTGCCTCATCGATTGGGCGTCCAGCGATGGGTTCGCTGCACCTCGCCGGATCGGTCTTGGTGTCTTGTTTCTTAGTGAAACGCTTTTCCCGAGAAGGGGTTTTCTGTTCGGTCGACTGCCGTAGCTGTTCCAGCTCAGGGATGGCCTCCGGTAGAGGAGTCCGATGCAGTAACTATGTACGAGTTTCCGTTTGGCTACGAACGTATCCAGGAAACGAGTTGGGCTTATCTTTCATCGCTGCTGATGCTGGCGTTGTTTTTTAAGTTCAACCGCTTCTGGGCGATGCGCAATCTGGATCTGATTCTGCTGATCCTGCTCGCGCCGGGCCTGCTGATGGTTTACCACGGCAGTCGGATGGCCGACAACACTGCGCCCGCGTCGATTAGCCAACCGGCTCCGGCCCCGCCCCCCAGTCCCGGCAACCTGACCAGTGCTCCGGCCGGGGAGCCCGAAGGCACCAGCGGTGGCCCTGCTGACAAGGTGTCCAGTTCCGGACAAGAAACCACGAGCGAATCTGCCGGTAAAAATGAGGCGAGCGAGGCTCAGGGTTCCGAGCTTCCAGCTACTTCCCAAACAACTCCCCCAGCCGCCGCACCGCAACAGCCTGGGGTCGTCGAGCCAACTCCGATGGCCGAGCTGAAACCGAGTCAGCGGCTGCAGCGCGCCGGTTACATCTGGCTACTGGCTGTTGGCGGGATCTTCCTCGTGCGACTGCTGATCGATCCGCTGTTTGTTCGCAAGCCGATGCTGGAGCCAAACTTGTCGATTGGCGGGCTGGTGTTCTTGGGCTGCAGCCTGATGATTTTCTCGTTCGCCGATATCATGACGGCCGCGCCTGGATCAGATGATCTCGAGGGCGCAATCGGGGCGGTGAAGATGGTCAAGCGAGAGGCGGTCGACTCGGCGGCTGACAAGCAGTTGCTGGAGCGCGGGCCGGGCTATCCGCTGCTGCATGTCTTCCCCGTGATTTGGACCTTCTCCGGACAGCGGTCGATGATGAAGGCCGACACGACGGAACTGGCGACGCTGGTGCAGATGGAGATGGCGGCGAAGGCGGTGGTGATCTTCAGCCACATTTTGATGGTGGTCGGGATCATTGCGCTCGGTTACTACCACTTCAGCAATTTCCGCAACGGTGTCGGGATGGCGGTAATTTATTTAATGCTGCCGCACACGTCGTTGTACGCCGGTCACGTGATGCATTTGCTCCCCGGATTGCTGATCTTGTGGGCCGTAGTGATGTATCGCCAACCCGTGGTCGCTGGTGTGATGTTGGGTCTGGCGACTGGGGTTGCCTACTATCCGTTCTTCCTGCTGCCGCTCTGGGTCAGCTTTTATTGGGATCGCGGGGCAGGGCGGTTTGTCGCCGGGATGTTGACGGCCTTGGCGCTCTGCATCGCTGGACTGTTGCCGACGTCTCCGGATGCGGCGGCGTTTTTGGCTCAGCTGAAAACGATGTTCGGTTTTTGGTTGCCGCGAATGGAGGGGCTGGAGGGGATCTGGAGTCTCGGATGGGATCCGTGGTTCCGAATTCCGGTGATGGTCGCTTTCATTACGCTCTGTGTGTCGTTCGTTTTTTGGCCGATGCGGAAGAGTCTGGGAACGTTGATTGCGTATTCCTCAGCCGTGATGGTGGCGGTTCAGTTCTGGCATGGCTATTCGGGTGGGATTTATCTCGCGTGGTACATCCCTCTGGCGTTGGCGATTTTCTTCCGTCCAAACCTGAGCGATCGGCTGGCCGCAAGCGAGTTGACTCCGGGCTGGTCAACGCGGCGCAAATTGCGGATTGACAATCCACAGAACGTGCTCGACGCGGCGTAAGCGAACGAAGCGGGATCGCAAGTGGGCGATCCATTTCTGAACTGCCCAACCGGGGGCTGGCGCGAAGACCCGGCTGAGGAGGCGTAGGGTGGGTCGCAACCGCGCGGTTGACATTCCATCAATAAGAATTCAACCGCGGTGCGCACCCGCCGCTGCGCGAGAAAGTAGTAGCGAGAACAGTAGAGCAGTAGAGAAAGCAAAGAAATGAAAAGAAGCCTTCTGACCGCGCTGCACGGCAATGCGGCTCTTCTGGCCAACGGCCTTCAAGCCTCCAGCCCGGGGTAGAGCGACCGATGCCCGCGCAAGCGGGCCGGCCGCGCCACCCCGGGTTAAGGAACGCAAAATATCGAGAAGGTCGAACCGAACGTCGCCCCCATGGGGCACGGGCGGTTCGACGCGGATGTGCGAGAGCGTGTCGAGAAGAGGGAAATGAGGAGGCCGGGATTGCCGGGCGCGGTGGGTGCGCACCGCGGTTGTGTTTTTGATTGATTGAGCATTGCCCGCGCGGTTGCGACCCACCCTACACGCCCTACAACCCGATCCTCGCTCAATCTCGCTTGATCAGCTCGTCGATGGAGCAAGATGTTAGGGCTTTCTCTGTCGAAGCCCGCACTTTGATCATGCACGCACGCGAGCCGACCGATGCGACGCTTTCTGACCACCGTCATGATCAGCTTGTTTTTAGTCGGCGGCGGCTGGGCGCTCGTCAACCGCGATAAACTGAAATCAGCCGATGACTTGATGAGATTGGCTAGTGAACAGATCATCCGTTTGAAAAGCAAATTCTCCGCACCGGCTCGGTTGGTCGGTTGGTCGCAGCCCCAGTCGCACGAGGGCGTCATTCGAATTGCCACCTTCAACATTCAAGCGTTCGGCCCGACCAAGGCAGCCAATGCCGAGGTGATGCAGTATCTGGCTGAAATCTGCCGCCACTTCGACATCATTGCGATTCAAGAGATTCGCGGCCAAGACCGGACGCTGTTGCCGCAGTTCGTCAGCCGAATCAACAGCGGAGGCGGTTCGTATGGATTTGTCGTCAGTCCACCGCTGGGTCGAGAAAATTATCGCGAGCAAACCGGCTTTATTTACAACCAAGATGTCGTCCAGCTCGACAACGCTTACGCTTACACCGTCAACGACCCCGATGACGTGATGATCCGCGAGCCGTTCGTGGGCTGGTTCCGGACGACGCAAGTTGCGGCGGAGCAAGCGTTCACGTTTTCGCTCGTGAACCTGCATCTCGATTCGCGCCGCGGGACGACAGAGATCGGTTACCTACAGGAACTCTTTCGGCTGGTCCGCAGCGACGGCCGCGGCGAAGACGACGTCCTGCTGATTGGCGATTTCAATTTGGGTGAGCGAACGCTGGAGCGAGCGGGCAAGAAGAGCGGCTTGGCGGCGGTCCTTCGCGACACGCCGGCCAACACTCGCGGAAACAATCATTACGACAACATTTTACTCGACGTGCGCGCGACCAGCGAATTCACGGGTCAAAGCGGGGCGTTTGATTTTCTGCGGCAATTCAATTTGACTGTCGAGCAGGCGCTGTTGATTTCGGACCATCTCCCTGTCTGGGCCGAGTTTTCTGTGCAGGAAGGCGGCGCGATTCGGCAAGCGCGGCTCGCGAGGGAGGCGACTCGGTAGGCGAGGGAGGGTTTGGGCCGCGGGTGGGACTGGTGGGACGAGTGGGACTATTGGGACTCATGGGACGATAGGAACAAAAGCCGAGTCTTATTTCTAGATGCGATTCCGCATTCCCAATTCCGCATTCCGCGCTCGGCGCGGGTCTCCCACTGCGCTCGGCGCGGGTCTCCCGACCCCGCCGACTCGATGACCTTTGGTCTCCGGGTACGGGCTAAACGAAAATCCAAGACAAATCCCCTCTTCTTCCTCCCGCGTTTTGGGATTTTCAAACCATCAACGAAGGAAAACTTGGCGTTGTTCCAGCGGGACTGAACGGCCTATACTTAAAGTTGGTCTAATTTTTCGCCCGTTTTTTGCTGGTCCGACCCGACCAAGCTCCCTGATGAACGCCTACAACCTGACCCATTTAAAACAGCTCGAAGCTGAGAGCATTCATATCATCCGCGAGGTCGTTGCCGAGTTTGAGAACCCGGTGATGCTCTACTCGATCGGCAAGGATTCGGCCTGCATGCTGCGGCTGGCGGAGAAAGCTTTCTACCCAGCCAAGCCGCCGTTCCCGCTGCTGCATGTCGACACGACTTGGAAGTTCCGCGAGATGTATGCGCTGCGCGACAACTACGTCGCGAAAGAACTTGGGCTGAAGTTGATCGTGCATGTCAACCAGGAGGGCGTTGCCAAGGGGATCAATCCGATCACCCACGGCAGCAAGGTCCACACCGACATCATGAAGACCGAAGGCCTGAAACAGGCGCTAAGCAAATACAAATTCGATGCGGCTTTCGGCGGTGCGCGGCGAGACGAGGAAAAGTCCCGGGCCAAGGAACGAGTCTTCTCCTTCCGCGACGAATTCCATCGCTGGGATCCGAAGAACCAGCGCCCGGAGCTTTGGAATCTCTACAACACGAAGGTTCGCAAAGGCGAAAGCATCCGCGTCTTTCCGCTTTCTAACTGGACAGAACTGGACGTCTGGCAATACATCCATCTCGAAAACATCCCGCTGGTGCCGCTGTACTTTGCCAAAGAGCGGCCGATTGTCTGGCGCGATGGCGTGATGATTATGCGCGACGACGATCGCTTGCCGCTGAAGCCGGGCGAGGTTCCGGAAATGCGAAAGGTTCGCTTCCGCACGCTCGGTTGTTATCCGCTGTCAGGCGCAATCGACTCCAACGCCACAACGCTGCCGGAGATCATTCAAGAGATGTTGCTGACGAAGTTCTCGGAGCGCCAAGGACGGCTCATCGACAGCGACGAAGCCGGCTCGATGGAGAAGAAAAAGAAAGAAGGCTACTTCTAGTCTAGAGCCGGAGTATCGCTCCCGCACTTGTGACGTCATCTCTTCAGTAACCCTGACTCAACAATGACCTCACTCACCACCGACCTCGCGTCGGTGGAAGCATGACTAGCCAGCTACCAACAAACTACCCGAATCAAACCTGCTCACCATCGACCTTGTGTCTGTGGGAGCATGACTCACCCGCTAAGCCGGCTGAGTTCCGTCACCCTAATCGTTTTCGGCGAAACACAAACAGAACGATCTCCACTATCCACCATGTCACACCAATCCTCCCTGATCGCCACGGACATCGACGCTTATCTGCTGCAGCACGAGCGAAAAGAACTGCTGCGATTCATCACTTGCGGCAGCGTCGATGACGGCAAGAGCACGCTGATCGGCCGGCTGTTCTACGAATCGAAAATGATTTACGAGGACCAGCTCGCTGCGATTCGCAAGGACACGACCCGTTATGGCACGACGGGCGAAGAGGTCGACCTGGCGCTCTTCACCGATGGGCTGGAAGACGAACGGCAGCAGGGCATCACGATCGACGTTGCCTACCGCTACTTCTCGACCGACAAACGAAAATTCATCATCGCCGACACGCCGGGCCACGTTCAGTACACCCGCAACATGGCCACCGGAGCCTCGACGGCGGACTTGGCAATCATCCTGATCGATGCTCGGCAAGGCGTGCTGACGCAGACCAAGCGACACTCGTTTATCGTCAGCCTGCTCGGGATCAAGCACATCGTGGTCGCCGTCAACAAAATGGACTTGGTTGGCTACTCGGAAGAAGTCTTCGAGCGGATCAAAAACGATTACCAAGCGTTCGCCGCGAGACTGGAACTACCTGATGTGCACTTCATGCCGATCTCGGCGCTGAGAGGGGACAACGTTGTTCGCAACAGCCCGAACATGCCTTGGTATCAAGGCTCGCCGCTGGTTCATTTTCTGGAGACGGTTTACATCGGCAGCGACCGCAACCTTTCCGATTTGCGGTTCCCCGTCCAGCTAGTGCTCCGTCCCAACCTTGACTTCCGCGGCTTTGCCGGGACAGTCTCCAGCGGGATCATCCGCAAGGGCGACGAAGTGATGGTCCTTCCATCGCGACGAACCAGCCGCGTGAAGAGCATTACGACCTTCGACGGAGAGCTGGAGGAGGCGTTTGCCCCGCAGTCGGTCACGCTGACACTGGAAGACGAAGTCGACATCAGCCGCGGCGACATGATCGTGCGGCCTGGAAATGTCCCGCGTGTCGAACAGCGATTCGAAGCGATCATCGTTTGGATGCATGATGAGAAACTCGTTCCCGGCAAATCCTATCTGTTCAAGCAAACCACGCGCGTCTTGCCGGGAGCCGTCAACACGCTGCGCTACAAGGTCGATGTGAACACGCTGCATCGCCAAGAAGCTCCGGCTTTGGAGCTGAACGAAATCGGGCGCTGCCAGGTCGTGCTGACTGCTCCGATTGCCTACGACGCTTATCGCAGCAATCGGGCGACGGGGAGCTTTATCATCATCGACCGGCTGACCAATGCGACCGTCGGCGCGGGGATGATTCTCGACCGGGAGACGGATCAGCGGCGCGGCAGTCTTTGGGATGCCGAGCCGACCAGCGCGACGCTGGCCGAACAAATCAGCAAGGTGACGGCCGAAGAGCGTTCCGCGCGGTTTGGCCAGCAGCCGATGACGCTGCTGTTGACCGGCCAGCCCGGTGCGGGCAAGTCCTCGATCGCCTACGCGCTGGAGCGCAGGTTGTTTGATGAAGGCCGAGCCGCGATGGTGATCGACGGCCAGAATCTGCGCCGTGGATTGAGCCGCGAACTGAGCTTCGACGAAGCGGGCCGCTCAGAGAATATCCGCCGCGCTGCGGAAGTCGCTAAGGTCTTGAACCAAGCTGGGCTGATCTGCATTCTGGCTCTGGTTTCGCCGCAGGAAGACGTTCGGCAACGGGCCCGAGAACTGGTTGGCTCCGATCGATTTGCGATTATCCACGTGACGGCCAAAGACGAGACATGCCGCGCGCGGCAGACCGGCAAACAGCCCACAGCGGGCGCATCAGACGAGACCGATGTCCGCTTTGAACCACCCACCAAGCCCGATCTCATCCTGGATACCGATCGCAACAGCATCGCCGACTCGGTCGAGCAGCTGATGGCCTTCTTGGACGGGCGGAAGTTATTGGGTTAGGATCGGGGGGAGGGATAAACACAGAGACACAGAGGTCACGGAGAGGAAGGCAGAGAAGGGTTGAGCAAAGGCAAATAAAAATTTTGGGTGTTTGAATGGAAGATATGAATGGGGTGAAATCCATTCCAATCTTTCTCACGTCTTCCCCTTTGTATCCTCTGCGTCTCTTTGTTTACCCCTTCTTCCGCCGCTCGGTTGATCTCTCAAGCCGCAATCTTCATCTTTGACTGACACCATGGTTCTTTCCTCTTATCCACCGTTTCGCCCTGCGCCGTGGCTGAGCAATCCGCACGTGCAAACGGTGGCGGCTTATCTTTCGCGGCACCGCGCTCCGGCGATTAAGGCGGAGCAGCATCTGGTTGAACTGCCCGATGGCGACCGGATTGCGATTCACGACAGCCAGCCGCCGAACTGGATTACGGGGGACCGGATAGCGATCTTGGTCCACGGTCTGTGTGGCTCGAGCGAATCGCCCTACATGCGGCGGACTGCGGCCAAACTGCTGCGATCGGGCGTGCGCGTCGTGCGCGTTGACATGCGGGGCTGGGGAGCCAGCCAATTCATCTCGCGCGGCCATGCCCATGCGGGATCCTCCGCCGACCTCTCTTGTGTGGTTGCGGCCGTGCAGAAGCTAAGTCCCATTTCGAAGATCACGCTGGTTGGGTTTTCGCTCGGCGGAAACATGGTGCTGCACCTCGCCGGCCAGTGGGGCAGGGGAGTCGTTGCCTCGCCACGCAGCGATCTGGAAATCGACAGTTCAGCTCAGTCTTCGATCGTAGAGCAGTGGTCCTCAACTTCTCAGCAGCTAGAGAGCACTCAGGACTCAGGGTTCCGACCGATTGGGGACAATCGCCCTACGGCCGGCTCTCCGTCCGGCGAAGTCGCGGACTCGCCTTTTCGAGTGGGCAAGTCACCCGAGCCACTTGTCTTTCCCGCGCCGCAGCTGGAGCCCTATATCGCGCCGCCAGCCGAAGTGGACAGCGTGATCGCTGTCTCGCCGCCGGTCGACTTGGCGTTTGCTTCAGCCAATTTGCGGCACTGGGGCAATCGGCTGTATGACTGGTTCTTCATCGACAAGCTGCGAAAGAATCTGCAAGAGCGTCGAATTCGGGTTCCTGATTTGGTCGACAACCGGCTGAGCAGTTTTCCCAAGCGACTAGTCCATTTCGATGATCGCTTTCTAGCGCCGGTCAACGGATTCAGCGGAGCGCGCGACTACTACACGCGAGCCAGCGCCGCGCCGCTGCTGGCCGAGATCAGCATCCCGACACTGATTGTCAGTTCAGAAGATGACCCTGTCGTTCCGGCTCGTATGTTCCGCGATTGGCGGTTGTCGTCGAGCACGGAATTGTTGCTGCTCAAGCAGGGAGGTCACTTGGGATATTTGGCCAGTCGTCCTTACGACCCGGACCCTTATTGGCTCGATTGGCGCCTCGCTCAGTGGATTGGGCGGCTTTAAAAACTGTTGGCGCCTTCACAAACCTTTCATGCTTTGCGTACCGCCTGAACTGGGGGCGTGAAGTTGTTCCCTAGCTCAGTGCGGCGTTGGACGAACTGTGGGTTGGGCAACTAGAATGCGGTGCTGCACTTTGCCGACGTCGTATTTACAGAAACGGGCGCAAGCGGTGAGTGCTGTTGCATTTGATTTGGGATGTTGGGCTCGCTGGCGGGCTGTTTTGTGTTTCTTCAGGGAGTGACTCAACCGTGATTCGATTTCTGTCTACCGCGATCGTTTGCCTCGCCGTGTTGGCGTTCTCTTCGCCCGCGGTGGCGGAGGATTTCCGTCTGCTCGCCTGGAATGTGGAGAGCAACCGGCCCAATCAACCGCCGGTCAGCAATCCGCTGGTCATCGCCGAGCAGTTGACGGAGCTGATGAAGGACCCGGCGACGACGGCCGAGGTTATCGTCTTGAGCGAAGTCGACCCGGTGACCGTGCAGCGATTTCAGAAAGCGGTGGCGGAGGGGTTGGGGACCGAAGTCGATTTCGTCACCTCGGCCAGCGGTGGGTTTGAGGACACTGACTCGCTGCTGGTGATCGTCAACAAGCAGCGGTTTCGGATCGACGAGGCTCTGGAACTGCACCGCTATGCCGGGATCGCGGCGAACTTCAACAACCCAGAAGCCGACTCCGCCGATTTTGGAGCGATGCGAGCCCGCTCTCCGCTGGCCGTGAAACTATTTGATCTGAAGAGCAACGACAGCTTTTGGGTGGTTGCCAACCACTTAGCGCGAGGCGAAGCCGAACTGCGAACCGATCAGGCTCGGATGCTGGTGAAGTGGGCAGCCGATCGGACTGAGCCGGTGATTACCGCGGGGGACTTTAACTTTGATTACGAATTCAAGACGCAGCAGGGAAATCCGGGCTATCAGGCGATGGTCGAAGGTGGCGTTTGGGAATGGGTCAAACCTGACCCGCTGCTTGATTCGAACTGGTCGGATGATCGGCAAGCTGTTGGGCAGCGGGTCGACCGCTATCCCGATTCGATTCTCGATTTTGTGTTTGTGGCCAACGGAGCCAAGCAGTGGCAAGCCGAGTCGGATGTCGTCGTGCGTCCGAACGATTTTCCGGACAACGATCAGACCAGCGACCACCGACCGCTGATCGCTCGATTCAAGAAACCGTAAGGCCAGAAAGGGATTTTCTTTCTCCTTCCCTTTCGTTTAGCCCACTGGCACAACCTCTCTTTCGTTTAGCCCGTAGGCGTTTCTTCGTTTAGCCCGTAGCCGGAGTCCAAAGCCGTCAGGCTTTGGCGCAGGCGAGGCGATGCGCAATTGCAGCCCGCCTTAAATTCCGATCCCGCCTCTTCTCCTCCTCAGCGCGTAGGGTGGGTCGCAACCGCGCGGGCAATGCTCAATCAACAAAAACGCAACCGCGGTGCGCACCCACCGCGCCCGGCAATCCCGGCCTCCTCATTTCCCTCTACTCGACACGCTCTCGCACATCCGCGTCGAACCGCCCGTGCCCCAAGGGGGCGACGTTCGGTTCGACCTTCTCGATATTTGGCGTTTCTTAACCCGGGGTGGCGCGGCCGGCCCGCTTGCGCGGGCGTCGGCCGCTCTACCCCGGGCTGGAGGCTGTAAGGCCGTTGGCCAAAAGAGCCGCACGGAATTGCATCGCGGTCAGAAGGGTTCTTTTCATTTCTTTGCTTTCTCCACTGCTCTACTTTTCTCGCTACTACTTTCTCGCGCAGCGGCGGGTGCGTACCGCGGCTGAATTTTTCTTGATGGAACGCCAACCGCGCGGTTGCGACCCACCCTACGTCTTCGCGCGAGCCCCCGGCTCGTCGACTCGCATGCGGACCGAAACGACGCAGGGCATGTAGCTGGCTAGTCATGGCTCCACCGACGCAAGGTCGGATGGTGGCCGGTTTGTTGTCGGGGCTGTGCGCGTGGCCAATTAGCCGCGGCCCTGACGCTGTTCAAGCTCTGACTGTAGGGCTTCGTATTCCTCAGGAGTGTTGGCATTGCGAAAACTCTGCAGCTGGGGATCAACTACGCGGCATTCCTCCAGCGTCACGCTGGTCGTCGGCAAGTGCCGGGGCAAATCGACGATGCGGCGAAGTCCCTGCTCAAGCAACTCGCGAATCCTCACCGCGCAAGCTGTGCGGTAAACTGCGGTCAGCCCGTACCAATGATTGCCATCGGTCGGCATAATGACCTGCTGCTGCGAACCTAGTCGATCGGCCAGCCAGAGGAATAGTCGCGGGTCGACGTTCGGTGCATCGCACGTTGTCACTGCCGCGAGTTGCAAGCCGCGAGCGGCCAGCGTCTCCAGTCCCGTTGCCAGAGCCTCCAGCGGCCCACGATCAGCGTAGCGATCCGCAATAATCTCTGGCCGAGGAATCGCCGGAAAATTCGGAAGCAGCTTTTCCAGGGCGACGACCTGTTCGGCTCTGCCAACAATGACTAGCGGCCGCACACTTCCAGCCAATCTCTCGACGATCCGCTCGAGAAACGTCTGCCCATCTAGCAGCAAAGCGGCTTTGTCGGTTCCCATCCGCCGACTCATCCCCCCGGCGAGAATCAGCCCAGCCAGCGAGACGCTTTCAGCAGTCTGAGTTTCAGTGGTCAAGGCTGCACCGCTTTACGTTAGCGATCACCTTCGCTTCGGGAGGAAGGTTAAACACAGAGGACAGAGAGAAAGCAGCGGGGAATAGCGAGTAAAAGAGAAAAGATTTTTAAGTCGATGGGTTCATTTTTTGAATCATTGAGTGAGTTGTCTTTAGGGAGAGAAGTTGGAAGGCATTCCGCTTCAAAATATCCACTCTCAAGCCAAACGTAGAACGAAATCCTCTACCCAATCTCTTTCCAAACTCTGTGTTTCCTCTGCGACCTCTGTGTTTCAACCTCTTCGTGTTTTACCCTCTTCGCGTTTAGTGCCAAACCTCAAATTCCCTTGAGGGTTTCGGTCAGGTCCAACCGCGGGCAATCGGCCCAGAGTGCTTCGAGGCCATAGAATTGTCTTGTCTCTTCATCAAAGAGGTGGACCACAACCGTGCCATAGTCGAGGACAATCCAGCGGCTATCGTCCGAGCCATCGATATTCATGCGGCGGTCGTTGAGCTCAGATTTGACCCGAGCCTCAATGTCCTCGGCCATCGCTTTTAGTTGCCGCGTGCTGGTGCCGGTTGCGATGACGAAATAGTCAAACAGAGCAGTCAACCCAGTCATGTCGATGACCACAAGGTTGGTTCCCCCGTTTTCGGCGGCAACTCGAGCAGCAATCTTTGCGAGTTGCAGACTTTTTTCGGGAGCAGCTCGATAGCCCGCTGCGCCAGAGACCTGATTTTCTGCGATCTTCTTTTCCCGGGCCAAAATTCGTTCCTTTTCTGCAGTGAAAATTCGTTCGCTCGCCATTTTAGGGCGCGAAGGCGGCTTTACCAAGCCAGCGGCCCTCGCGGGGTGAGTTGCCGCAATCGTCGTTTTTCCTCCGGGACCGCAGAGGTAATTGGAATTCGGGGCTGATTCCCCTACGAATAACGATTTAGAATGACGAATCTTGAAAGCGGTTCACCCAATTTCAAAGTCTCTGGTGCCGCCAAGTAATCAACTTGCCCACTAAGCAGCAGAGACAATTTTCCCCAGAACTTTTTGGCAGATGACCGCCTAAGCTCGGCCGTCGGTTTCAGATAGGGCTTTTTCAGCATGTCCAGCTCCACCGAATCACCTTCCATCGTCAAATTTCCCGAGCCCCACCGCGGGGTACAATTAACCGATGTCAAACGAGCTGCGAGGAACATCGCCAGCTACGCGCACCGCACTCCAGTTCTGACTTGCCAAACACTCAACGAGCGAGCCGGACATCAACTCTTTTTTAAATGCGAGAACCTGCAGAAAGCCGGCGCCTTCAAGTTTCGCGGCGCGGTAAACGCACTGGCTCATCTCAAGCCAGGGCAACTCGCCCGCGGCGTGGTCACACACAGCTCCGGAAATCATGCGGGCGCGCTGGCTCTCGCCGCCAAGCTCTTCAAGACCACCGCCTATATCGTCATGCCGAGTAACTCGAACCGGATTAAACGAGAAGCCGTTTTAGAATACGGCGGAAAAGTAATCTCTTGCCACCCGAATCAAGAGTCGCGAGTCGAAACGGCAAAGCTGGTCCAGCAAGACACCGGTGCCGTCATGGTACCTCCCTACAACCATCCACACGTTATCGCCGGACAAGGAACGGTCGCGCTGGAGTTCCTGCAACAAGTTCCCAATCTCGATTACATGGTTGCCCCAGTCGGTGGAGGTGGTCTCGTCTCAGGGCTCTGCGTTGCCGGAAGAGCCATTTCGAATCGGCTGAAAATCATCGCCGCAGAACCTGAGGGGGCCGACGATGCTTTCCGCAGCAAAGCCGCTGGGCACTTAATCCCTCAAACCAATCCTAAAACAATCGCCGATGGACTACTCACCAGCCTCGGCGACCTCACTTGGCCCTACATCCAGCACCAAGTTCACAGCGTCGTCACGGTTTCCGAAGCCGAGATCGTCTCCTGGATGCGAACCTTCTGGGAGCGAACCAAAGTCTTGATCGAACCAAGTTCCGCCGTCGCTCTCGCCGCCGTGTTCAGCCAAAAATTCCCAACCCTCGATCATCCCAAAAACATCGGCATCGTTCTCGGCGGCGGCAACGTCGACCTCGACCACCTTCCCTGGCAAACCCCCTAACCATTCCCCGTCTCTCAAAAACTCCGTCTTCCTCCTCCCCTACTACCTCCTCCTTCCTTACTTACTCTTCCCTTCCCTTTCCCTTCTTCACCTCTGTGCCACCTCTGCGAACTCTGTGTTTACCCCTCCCCGCAGCGCAAGTGATCAATCCACCCGCAGCCGATACAAGATCACATTCGTCCCGATCTTGATCGCCGAGTCCCGACTGTAACCACGACACTGGGTGGCCGAAG
>JBJTQD010000887.1:0-3274 GCA_046075445.1 Planctomycetota bacterium | reverse complement strand
CCAAGCTAGGCGAGGAGGACGAGCACCTTAAATACCTCAGCGGTCCGTTGAGCAATCGGTTTGGCGTCTTTGTACATCTCGACTTTCAGGGAAGCGGTGCGGCAGACCGCCCCGAGACTTGGGCCGTGAACCAGCCTTCGTTCGGACGCGAAGCCGCCGCGAAACTCCAAATCGCCAAGGCAGCCGGTTGCTTGGGATTGAA
Organism: Planctomycetota bacterium; assembly: GCA_046075445.1. Taxonomy (GTDB): domain Bacteria; phylum Planctomycetota; class Planctomycetia; order Pirellulales; family Pirellulaceae; genus BJ22. The sequence continues at coordinate 3,072 of JBJTQD010000887.1, read as the reverse complement.
ATTCTTCAAGCAATTCGGCTTGGAACATCCGGATGCACAGGGAAAGCCACTCCGAATCAACGACAAGCGGTTTGACCCGATCTGGCGTGCTTGCGGTGACTTGGGAATGCCTGTGATCATCCACGTCGCCGACCCCGCAGCTTTTTTCTTGCCGACCGACGCAACTAACGAACGCTGGGAAGAACTGGCTCGCCATCCTGAATGGAGTTTCGCTGACCCGAAATTTCCCCGCCGCGAACAACTCGCGCAAGACTTTCTCGAAGTTGTCGCCCGCCACCGCGGAACAACGTTTATCGCCGCGCATTGCCTCAACTACGCCAATGACCTCGGTACTCTCGGCAAGTGGCTCGACACCAATCCCAATCTCTACGTCGACATCGCTTCGCGAATCAACGAACTCGGGCGCCAACCCTACACGGCTAGGGCCTTCTTCGACCGCTTCGATCAACGGATTCTGTTCGCGACTGACGGACCCTGGCCTGCCCAACGCCTTGGCTACTACTGGCGATTCCTCGAGACGTTTGATGAGAATTTCCCGTACAGCGAAAAACAGCCGCCACCGCAGGGTCTATGGAGCATTTGCGGGATCGGACTCCGCCAGGAATCGCTGCGCCGAATCTATTTCGAAAACGCGATCCGGCTGATTCCGGCGCTAAAAGAAAAATACGAAAAGACTTCTCGCGAGCTGCTGGAAAAGGCCAATCGAGCTCCCGAAAAGGGAGCGTGACAAAGACGAAGGGATCAGACTAGCTTCCTTGTCTTTCAATGCAAAGACGGACCGAATGTTAGCAAGAAGAGCCTCTGCGTTTTCGGTTCTTCATCCCAGAACTGGCGGCGATCAGGTATGAATCGCTCGGCCGGAAACTGCTAGAGCGGCTTCCATCATGATTTCCGAAAGCGTCGGGTGAGCATGGCAGCAGCGAGCGAGGTCCTCGCTGGAGGCTGAGAAGTTCATCGCAACCGCGGCCTCGGAAATCAAGTCACCCGCGTGAATTCCAATCGCGTGCACTCCAAGGATGCGGTCAGTCTCTTTGTCAGCGAGAACTTTGACCCGCCCTTCAATGTCGCCCAAGGTTCGAGCTCGACCATTCGCGCCGTAGGGGCAGACACCTTTGTTGTACGCAATCCCAGCCGCCTGAAGTTGCTCTTCGGTCTTACCCACTGCTGCAATTTCAGGATGAGTGTAGACAATTGCGGGAATCGCGTCGTAATTGACATGCCCGACTCCCGTGACGATCTTCTCGACGCAGGCAATTCCTTCTTCCGATGCCTTATGAGCCAACATCGCGCCGCCGATCGCGTCACCGATTGCGTAAACCCCGGGGGCCGAGGTGCGGAAGTCGTGGTCAACCGTGATTGAGCCTCGCTTGTCCGCTTGAACTCCGATTTTGTCCAGCCCGATGTTCTTTGTGTTGGGAACGCGGCCAGCACAAACCAAGACTCGGTCGCAATGGATTGGGTCTTGGCCCTTGCATTTGACTTCGCACTGTCCATCTTTGCAAACCGCGCTTTCAACCCAAGCGTTGGTGCGGAACTCTAGCCCCTGCTTTTCAAAAATCCGCACGGCGACTTTTGCAATTTCCCCATCGAGCCCCGCCAATACGCGGTCCATCGCCTCGAGGATGGTGACCTTGGAGCCGAGGCGAGACCAGACCGAGCCGAGTTCGAGTCCGATATAACCTCCACCGATCACGACCAGGTGCTTGGGAACTTCCGGGTATGAGAGAGCAGAAGTGCTGTCGCCGATCCAGTTGCCATCGAAGGCGATCCCAGGCAACATCATCGGCACGCTGCCGGTCGCAATGATGATTGACTTGGCTGAAACCGTCCGCGGGTTGCTACCTTTGACTTCAATCGTGTTGGGGCCAACAAACTCACCGCGTCCAACGATTGCTTCGACTTTATTTCGCTTCAGCAGCATGTTAATGCCACCGGTAAGCGTATCGACGATCTTTTCTTTTCGCTTCAGCATGGTTGCCAGATCAAAGCTAACGCCACTGGCGGCAATGCCGTGTTCAGCGAGGTGTCCCTTGGTCTCAGCGTAGAGATGGCTCGACTCCAGCAGCGCCTTGCTTGGAATACAGCCCACTCGGAGGCAAGTGCCACCGAATTTTGGGTGCTCGTCGACCACAGCCACGCGCAGCCCCAGTTGGGCTCCGCGGATCGCTGCGACATAACCACCGGGGCCACCACCAAGAATCAACAGGTCAAACTGATCGCTGGACATATGAGCCGTAAGCAATGAGGGAGAAGATGGGATAGATTCGCGAGTCAAACAGCAAGCACTGCTGCGATACTAAACTTCGAGGAATAACCGAGCTGGTTCCTCGAGCACTTCCTTAATGGTTCGCAAGAAACCGACTGCTTCGCGACCGTCGACGATTCGATGATCGTATGTCAGTGCGATGTACATCATCGGACGGATCACAACTTGTCCATCGCGAGCGACTGGTCGGTCCTGAATGGAATGCAGGCCGAGAATTCCGCTTTGCGGCGGGTTTACAATCGGCGTAGAGAGCAAGGACCCGTAGACCCCGCCGTTGCTGATCGTAAAGGTACCGCCTTCCAAGTCGGCCGGCTTGATCTTGTTGTCCTTCGCCAACTCAGCAAACTTTCCAATTCGGCGTTCGATTTCGGCAAAGCTCAACAGCTGGACGTTGCGAAGGACGGGCACGACCAGCCCCTTACCGCCGCCAATTGCCACACCGATGTCGTAATAGTTTCGGTAGATGATGTCGTTGCCGCGGATTTCGGCATTGATAGCCGGAAATCGCTTGAGGGCTTCGACCGTTGCCTTGGCGAAGAAGCTCATAAAGCCGAGCTTCACGCCGTGTTTCTCGCCGAATGCGTCTTTGTAGCGGGCTCGCAAATCCATAACGGGCTGCATGTCGATTTCGTTGAAGGTCGTCAACAAGGCAGCCGTTTGCTGAGCTTCGACCAAACGATTAGCGATCGTGCGCCGAATCATGCTCATCGGTTTTACTTCTTCGACCCGAGTAAAGCCGTCGTCGCCGAATGCGTCTTCAGCCGAAAGCGGGACAGCTCGGGTTGCTGCTGGGGCAGCCTTTACAG